>JBAYCS010000156.1:0-3116 GCA_041668625.1 Acholeplasmataceae bacterium
GAATTTATCATAATAGATCATGAATCACCCACCATCATATTTGATGAGTTAACGATTAATCAATATGGGTCAGTTGATTTATTACAAGGTGTGACTCTTGAAGATAACTCAAATCAGATTGAGATTATTTATTATCCAAAAGTAATCGACACATCAAAACCAGGAAGCATTATCGTAACATATATTGTTACTGATGAACGAGGAAACTATGTCATGAAAGATCGATTAGTTACAATTTTAGAAATTAAAACAAAGCCTTTGCTTGATCAATTTATTCCATTCATAATCGTGATTGTCATCGGAATTTCACTAAGTACATTTTTATACTTTAAAGATGTAAAACATATGTTTTGACAAAGGCAAGATATTACATTATAATGACTACGTAAAAATGTTCTTAAAGGAGAGTAATTAACATATGGCTGATGTACTATTAGTTTATTGGAGCGGCACAGGAAATACTGAAATTATGGCTGAAAAGATCAAAGAAGGTCTTGAAAATGCTGGAGCAAGCGTAGATTACAGAACGGTTGATGCAGTTGAACCTAGTGAAGTTTCAGGATTTGATAAAATTGTATTTGGATGCCCATCGATGGGTGTTGAAACATTAGAAGAAGATGAATTTGAACCATTTTTTGCTGAAGTTGAAGGTAGTCTTTCTGGTAAGAAAGTTGCACTATTCGGTTCTTATGGTTGGGGCGAAGGCGAATGGATGGATGCATGGGTTGACCGTACAAAAGAAGCCGGTGCAAATCTATTTGAAACTGGATTAAAAGTTAATTCAACTCCAAGTTCAGATGAAGAAGAAGCTTGTATCGCTTTTGGCGAAGGATTCGCAAAATTTTAATTTGAGAGAAATGCTCACTTGAGCATTTTTTTTTAGTTTTAAGTAGTTTATATTGTTATAATAAGACTAGGTGATTCTATATGTTTGGAGTTCTAAATCTACAAAGTTCATATAGTCTTTTAAAATCGACGATTCCTATGGAATCATTGGTTTTATCAGCTAAAGAAAAAGGCTATGATTTTTTAGCATGCACTGATGAAGAACTTTACGGATTAATGAGTCTTTTTAAGTATTCTAAAAAACATCAAATTAAACCAGTGTTAGGTATGAAACTATCTTTAGTTGAAGAATTAACCACGACACATTTTTTTGTTTATGTTATGAATGAAATCGGGTATCAAAACCTTTTATCACTTCATTTGATGCGTTTAGATAACCCCCTTGAGTTAAATGATTTAATGAAATATCAAAAAGGATTATTTTTCGTGACAGGCGGTAGAACTTCAAATCTTGATCAATTGATTATGAACGATGATTTAGATCAAGCATTTAGAATTTTAACAACCTATCAAAAATCTTTGAATAATTTATATATTGGTCTTGATTTGGATACATTTGATCAGGAGATGAAAGTTGGACCTAAACTGTATGAATTTTCAGAACGTTTGGGACTTAAACTACTACCAATCCATCAAACATCTTATTTAGATGCTGATGATAAAGAATCATATGAAGCACTACTGAAAATCGGTGGAAGCCAAGAAGATTTAACATCAGAACAAAGTCATCAATTATTAAATAAAGATGAATTAATCGCGCTTTATGCAGATTTTCCTTTTGTATTTGATAATTTAAATGAAGTGATTTCTAAAGTCGATTTTGAATTTAATCCACCACAGTTTGATATGCCAGAATTTCCTGTAAAGGGCGGAAATCAAGAAGAATTACTAAAGTCATTAGCAATTTTGGGATTAAAAAAGCGACTTAAGAAAATCATTAAAGCTGACGTGAAAGTCTATCAAGAACGATTGCTTTATGAGCTTTCAGTTATTCATCGAATGGGCTATGATAATTATTTTTTAATAGTCTATGATTTTGTTAAATATGCAAAAACTAATGACATACTTGTGGGTCCAGGTCGTGGTTCAGCAGCAGGATCATTAGTCGCATATTGCTTAGGAATCACAGATGTTGATCCTATCCAATACGACTTACTTTTTGAAAGATTCTTAAACCCCGATCGGATTAGCATGCCAGATATTGACTTAGACTTTCCAGACAATAAAAGAGATGATGTCATTCGATATGTTGCTAAAACTTATGGCCAAAAACACATCGCATCTATTATTACTTATGGAACATTTGCGCTCCGTTCATCGATTCGTGATATTGCAAGAGTGATGAAAATCGATTCTTCTAGAGTTAATGGAATCATTAAAAGAGTGATTAATGATGATGTCGATGAAACGGATTATGAAATGGTAAGATTACTTAAAGTTGCAAAATCCATTGAAGGCTTACCTAGACATACAGGAACCCATCCTGCAGGTATTATTTTATCTAAACAAGACTTATCAAAATATATACCCTTGCAAAAAGGGCTTCATGATTTCTATCAAACACAATTCGAAGCAAGTGAACTTGAATCGCTTGGATTGCTTAAAATTGATTTTTTAGGTATTAGAAATTTAACCGTTATTGATGATGTGATTAAATCGATAGAAAAAAAGAGTGAAAAAGTTCATCTTAATGATTTAGAGTATAATGATAAGAAGGTTTATGAACTCTTATCAAATGCTGAGACAACAGGCATTTTCCAACTTGAATCGATGGGTATGAGAGCAGCATTAAGAAAACTGAAACCACAGTCATTTGAGGATATTGTTGCCATTCTTGCGCTCTATAGACCAGGACCGATGGAAAATATTGATACATACGTGTCAAGAAGAAATGGACAAGTCTATAGTTATGAACATCCAGACTTAGAACCCATATTAAAATCGACATATGGTATTATTGTTTACCAAGAACAAATCATGCGAATAGCTCATGAATTTGCAGGTTATACGCTTGCTGAAGCAGATTTATTAAGACGTGGGATCTCAAAAAAAGATCGTGATTATATGGAGAATGAGCGTGTTCGTTTTTTAGACCGCTGTCATCAAAAAGGATATAATCAAGAAACTTCAACCAAAATTTACGATTTGATTGTTAAGTTTGCAGACTATGGATTTAATCGAAGTCATAGTGTTGCCTATGCGATGGTTGCCTATCAAATGGCATATTTAAAAGCGAATTATTTTCCAATCTTTATGTCAGTCTTAATGTC
>JBAYCS010000157.1:0-3104 GCA_041668625.1 Acholeplasmataceae bacterium
AAGTAGAAAGTGTATGCCACATAATAAGGAATGATCGGATCCATATACTGGCCATCTTGGTTTCTTGCTGCCTCGATATTGAGGTTTCCTTCCACCATATCGCCAATCTCTGTGACAGGTAAGATGCTAAGGCTCGTTTTAGGATTTTTGAAATCGAAGGTGTCCGATAACTCAATACCTTTTTCAAGCGCATCTCTTTGTAATGATAGTGTAAATGTTCCTGTGTATTGACCGTAGATCGTGGTGAATATAATGACTGATGATAATAATCCGGTAATCAATGCGCCAATCGTCAATATACGACCGAATATCTTTTTTGATTTTCGTATTGGTTTATCCATGAATACATCTGATAATCTCATAAGCCTCACCCCCCTTTTTCGATCAAAACTATGAAAATATAAAAGCCAATCATCAATTGAATGACGACTGGCTACCATTAACAGGCCCTATAGTTTTGCGTCGCTAAGTTTCCTTAAGCTTTGCCTTTAACATTAAAATATATTAAATTATTTTAAGTATAAACCCTGACATATGGAATGTCAACTGGATTGCGCTTTTTTTTAAATCAGGTTACATACCTTAAAGATATAAAAAGCCAACCATCAATTAAATGACGACTGGCTACCATTAACAGGCCCTATAGTTTTGCGTCGCTAAGTTTCCTTAAGCTTTGCCTTTAACATTAAATCTATTTACTTATCTACAGTATAAACCATTATAAATCAAATGTCAACACTAATGTGCATTTTATCTTTCTAAAAACATTCGCGTGAATTCTTGGATCTCAATAAAGGGAATGGGTTGTGTAAAATAATAGCCTTGGTATAACTCAATACCATATTTTAACATCGATTCAACAGCATCTTTATTTTCCACACCTTCAACAACAATTAACTTGTTATTTTCTTTAACGTAATTTAAAAGAATTTCTAAATATCGTTTTTCATTCGTTTCTTCGGGATCAAGTGGTTTGTAACAAATTTTCTCCATGTCAATATTAATTTTATCTAATCGGTTAATGGTTGCTAAATCAATACTAAATCCATCGACAGCAATTGAGAAACCTAAGTGGCTTAGTTTAACAAGATTTTCGAATATTTGTTCTTGTTTTTCAAATAACGTAAATTCGCCTACTTCTAAAATAATTTGATTCGGGTCTCCCTTTAGACGCTTAATTGTTTTCGAAAATTCTAACACTATTTTTTCATTTAGTAATTGTTTTGGACTTAAGTTTATACTTAATTTAACATTACTATACATCGGGTTTAACGCTTTTAACTCATACGATGCTTTAATAATTGATTCTAAACCCCAATTACCAACCCAGTGGATATCTCCTGTTTGTTCCATAATGTTAATGAACTTATGTGGTGCTAAGACACCGAGTGTTGGATGGTTCCATCGCAAGAGCGCTTCATATCCATAAATCGTTTTATCTTTTTGATTAATAATGGGCATGTAATAAAGTTGGAACTCTCTTTTTTCAATCGCATGTTTAATTTGATAAAAGTATTCAACAGTTTCACTATCTTGAGCAAATTCGTCTGAATAAATTTTTAACGTATTTCCGCCTAGTTTTTTAGCTTGGTAAATAGCGATTTTTAAAGACTCAACTAACAGTTTGATATTTTTCCCGTGCATCGGATAATGACATACGGCAACTGATCCGGTTAAATCGATTTCTGTCGTCCCTTGGACTTTTGTTTTATTTCGCAACTCATCTAATAGTTTAAAGCCATACTCTGCAGCTGCATTTTGGTTATATTGATTATTTAAAAAGATTAAAAACTCATCTCCATGGTATCTTGAAATTTTCGCAGAACCCGGTAAAATCTTTTTAAATCGCTTTGCAATATTTTCTAAAATTTTTCGTGCTTCTTTATTACCAAACGCTTCTGCTAAATCATCGAATTTATCTAAATCCACATAAATCAAAGAAAACCGCGTCCCCGGTCCTATGCGCGATATATAAGAAGAGATAACGCTATTCATGTCGCCTTTCGAAATAATGCCTTCAATTAATAAATTGCGCTCGTCAATTGCTTTTTTCATATCGCGAATAACAAGTCGCGCTAAAAAGTAAGTCCCCACGATGATCACAATGGCGATAACAATGGTTAAAAATATATCAAGCCCTCGGTTTGCATTTAAGATAGCCACCTACTTACTCCTCCTTATTACTTTTGGTTCGTTTTTGATTATATTTTTCAAGTAATTTTACTGCTTCATCAAATGGAACAGCTTTACTAATCATAAATCCTTGAATGACTGATATTCCAGCTTTAATAAGAGCTTTTGCTTGATCATCTCTTTCCACACCTTCAGCAATCACGCCAACATTGAGTGTTTTACTTAACGATGAAATCATATTCACGATCCCTTTAGAGTATTTATCGGTTGTAATGTTATCAATAAAATTTTTATCGATTTTAATGACGTCAATTGGTAAATCTTTCAAATAGCTTAGTGTTGAATACCCCATACCAAAATCATCTAAATGAATATGAATTCCCATTTTTCTTAACGACTGCAACTTATCCGATACAAGCTGTAGTGAGCTTACCATAAATGTTTCCGTAATTTCAACCGCAATACTATGGGGTTTAATATCATATTTTTCAATTAACGTTTCAAATTGTTGAACAAATCCTCTTTGAACCATTTGAACAGGTGAAATATTCATTCCAACCGAAACTTGATACGTCTCAAGTTGTTTCGCAATTTTAATCGTTTCTTCCATTACCATTTGCCCAATATGAACAATTAAGTTATTTTCTTCGGCAACGCGAATAAACTCAACTGGTGATACGTGATTATAGTTCGGATTATTCCATCGGATGAGTGCTTCAAACGACTCAATACGTTCTGTAATCATATTATATTGAGGTTGAAGATGCATCGTAAACTCATCATTTTCAACGGCGTTGACTAAACTTTCTTCCATGCGCGTTTTGGATAACACCATATCGCGCAATGCAATATCATAGACTGCATATTTAATCGCTCCTTGCGTACTCGCATGCTTAACAGCAACCCTTACACGATCATAGATTTGTCTACTTGTAATTTGTTCTCCCATAATAAGGTCAACTTCATAAATG
>JBAYCS010000158.1:0-3087 GCA_041668625.1 Acholeplasmataceae bacterium
CTGGTGGTAGTGACTATCCTGTGAACCAAGCAGCTAAAGCGGGAGCTGACTTAACCGATAAAGAAACATTCATGGCAGTTATTACTCGCTTCAATAACTTAATTGACCAACTCGAGAAAGTACTTGAAGAATAATTTGTATTAGGTTATAATAAGATTGCAATGAAGAGGAAGAGTAACTTATATAAGTCGAATAGAGAGTCAGCGGTTGGTGAAAGCTGATGAGACATTTTAAGTGAATGGACCTTGGAGCAATTAAAGGATCTTTTGATCCATAAGGGCTAGATATTTATCTAGAACTAAGGTGGCACCGCGTATATGATACGTCCTTAGATTTATTCTAAGGGCGTTTTATTTTTAGAAAGGAAAATATCTATGAAACGATTATTATCAGGCATTCAGCCTACTGGCAAACTTACATTAGGCAACTATATTGGTGCATTAAAGCAATTTGTTAAATTACAAGATGAATTAGAGGATACTGAACTCTTCATTTTTATTGCTGATCTACATGCGATTACAACCCCTCAAAATAAACAAGAGTTAAAGAAAAATATTCGAAGTGTTGCTGCTCTTTATTTAGCTTGTGGGCTTGATCCAAATATAGTGAATCTTTTTGTTCAATCAGAAATTGCTGAACATGCTCAATTAGGTTACGTCATGGAATCGACAGCTTATGTCGGCGAAATGGAAAGAATGACCCAGTATAAAGATAAAAAAGGTAAACAAACGGAAGGTATAAGAACGTCTTTACTAACTTATCCTGCTTTAATGGCAGCTGACATTTTACTATACGATGCAGATATTGTACCCATCGGTGATGATCAAAAACAACATCTCGAATTAACTCGTAATTTAGCAGTAAGATTTAATAACGCTTACGGTCAAACATTTACAGTACCTGAAGGTTATTTCACAAAAACAGGTGCAAGAATTATGTCCTTAACAGAACCCACTAAAAAAATGTCTAAAAGTGCAGAAAATCCGAAATCCTATATTCTTCTTCTAGATGATTTAGCACAGGTTAGAAATAAAATTAAAAGTGCTGTCACAGATTCAGATGGACTCATTAAATATGATCCAAAGAAAAAACCTGGTATTTCAAATCTCTTAACCATTTACAGTGCGTTAACTGATATTTCAATTAAAACACTTGAAGAAATGTATGAGACTAAGAACTATCAAGTATTTAAAGCTGATTTAGCCGAAATTGTTGCGGATGCGCTTCGCCCAATCCAAAGCAAGTATTTTGAAATCATGAATGGAACAGAACTTGATAAAATTCTTGACCAAGGTGCTGAAAAAGCTCGCTTGGTTGCACAAAGAAAATTAGTTAAAGTTTATAAAAAACTAGGATTAGGAAGAATACGATAAAAAAATGGATGCATCGCATCCATTTATTTTTTACTAAAAGCTTCAGTCTCAATCGTTTGAATAGGATATTCATTTTCTCCATCAATTTGAAGATAAATTGGTTGATCCATTTCAAATGAAATCTTTTTCCCAACATAGCAATCTACAAATTTTTTAAATCGTATATGCCATCCAAAATAGATGGTAGGAAATATAAGAATTAATAACCATTTTGGAATATTTTTAACAATAATTAGGTGAAGGTCGTCTTCGTTTCGATTAGCCATTGGAGCAATCTTCATCCCACCTCCAAAATAAGATCCATTCATGATGGATGCAAGCCATAATTTGTCTTCATGAAAGGTTTTTCCATCAACAGTGATTTTAGCACCAACAGGTTTAAACTTAACAAATCCTTCAAAAGAATGTCTAAAATAGTTAATTTTATTTTTCTTAAAATGTGAATGATTCACTAAATATGCAATATAACCATCAAGACCACCACCTGCACCGTTTAAGAAACTTCTTTTTCTTTGGTTATAAGTGATTGTAGGAAGGTTATCTAAATACGGAGAAATGAGTACTAATTTTTCTTTTGTTTTTAAACTGCGAACAAAATCATTACCTGTACCTGCTTGATACATGTAAATTTTTTGTTGAATCACTTTATGATTGATGGCATTGACTAAACGGTTAATGGTACCATCCCCACCAACGATGATAATTCGATCATCAGGTTTGAGTTTGCTTACAAATAGATCAACATCATGAATTTCTAACAAACTATACGTTTCGACTTGATTACCTTGTTTTTCAAGATGATCAACGATTTTGCTAATAAATTTGGGATTTTTACCATTTCGAGAAAGCGGATTAAAAAGTAGAATATCCATAGTTTACCTCACTTAATAACTGCTAAAGCGTAATTCTTTTTTCCACGTCTTATAATCAAATATTGGTTAAAAAATGCTTGACCCTTCATCAACTCTTGATCAATAGATATTACTTTTTCATCATTAACAGAGATTGCACCACTTTGAATAAATTGTCTGGCTTCTCTTTTGGATGATGCAAGTTTTAAATCAACCAAAACATCTAAGATTAATGATTGATTTGATATTAAATTAGATTCTAAAACTTTACTTAAAACAACAAATTCTTCTTCAGAAAGAGATTTGAAATCACCTGAGAAAAGTGCTTCAGTCACTTTAATTGCTTGATTTAAAGCTTTTGTTCCGTGTACTAATGTGACAACATCAGATGCAAGTTCTTTTTGAGCTAACCGCTTTTCCGGTGATTCTAAATGCAATTTTATCAACTCAATGATGTCATCTTTTGGACGTAGTGTAAGTTGTTTTAAGTAATTTTCAACATCTTGATCAGATGCATTTAAAAAATATTGATAAAGTTCATAAGGTGTTGTCAATTCTGGATCTAACCATAATGCTCCGGTTTCACTTTTACCAAATTTAGATCCATCTGCTTTTAAGAGTAATGGTGAGCTTAAACCAATAGCTTCGCTCGTTTCTCCTTCTAGTTTACGAATAAGCTCTAAGCCGGTTGTTATATTTCCCCATTGGTCGGATCCACCAAATTGCAATTTGCAATTTTGGTTTTTATATAAGTGATGGAAATCGATGGCTTGAATCAACATATATGAAAACTCAGTATAGCTAATTCCTATTTCTAAACGACGTTGAACAGTATCTTTTGCAATCATATAATTCACAGAAAA
>JBAYCS010000159.1:0-3061 GCA_041668625.1 Acholeplasmataceae bacterium
AATTTTTATCCAGTTCAAAAATATTCAAAGAACGACACGTAAGAAAATACCATTTGGTGTTTGTCAAGTTGGTAAGTCATTTCGAAATGAAATTACGCCAGGTAACTTCATTTTTAGAACCAGAGAATTTGAACAAATGGAAATGGAGTTCTTTTGTAAACCAGGTAGTGAAATGGAATGGTTTACATATTGGAAAGCCTTCTGTATGGATTGGTTAACCAATTTAGGTTTAAAGAAAGAACATCTTGAATTTGATGACCATAAAAAAGAAGCATTAAGTCATTATTCGAATGCGACAACGGATATAAGATATGAGTTCCCATGGGGATTTGATGAATTATGGGGGATTGCAAGCAGAACGGATTATGATTTAAAAGCGCATCAAAATCATTCTGGTGAAAATTTAACGTATCTAGATCCTGAAACCAATGAGAGATATCTACCCTTTGTGGTTGAACCTGCAGTTGGTGTTGAACGCTTAGTCTTAGCATTTTTAAATGATAGTTACGATGAAGAAACACT
The DNA here is from genome assembly GCA_041668625.1 of Acholeplasmataceae bacterium. Lineage (GTDB taxonomy): Bacteria > Bacillota_I > Bacilli_A > Acholeplasmatales > Acholeplasmataceae > UBA6181. Next base: position 523 of record JBAYCS010000159.1, read on the forward strand.
AGAAAATAATGAGATAAGACAAGTGTTACGAATTCATCCAGCACTTAGCCCATATAAGGCTGCCATTTTACCGCTCATTAAAAAAGAGCATGGTGAAAAAGCATTTGAAATATATCTTGAACTTGCTAAATATTTTGATGTGACCTATGATGAAACTCAAAATATTGGGAAGCGTTATCGTAGACAAGATGCAATTGGAACTTATTTAGCCATTACAATTGATCATGATACGCTTAAAGATCAAACGGTAACGGTAAGAAATCGTGACACGATGGCACAGATTAGAATACCAATTAGTGAATTAAAAGCGTATATCGAGAATGTGATTCGCTTTTAAAATAAGGAGTTATACGATGGAAGAAAAATTGATTCAAGAAATCAATGAAAAAACCCCAATCCTTGATTTAGTCAGCGAATTTGTTTCGCTTTCTAAGCGTGGAAAAAATTATATGGGGCTCTGTCCATTCCATCAAGAAAAAACACCGTCATTTTCTGTGTCGCCAGAAAAAAATATTGCGAAATGTATGTCATGTGGTGAAGGTGGATCTCCGATCAATTTCTTGCGTAAAATAAAAAACATCAGTTTTGAAGAAGCTGCACAGGAATTAGCACTGCGTGCAGGTATTGAAATCAAGACTGTGAAGTTGCGAAAAGAACCTTTTGAAAAAGAATTTAAACTAATGGAAGAAGTCACGAACTTTTATCAATTCAATTTAAATCATAGCGAAAAAGGTCATGATGTCTTAGATTACCTATCTAAAAGAGAAGTCAGTGACAAACTGATTGAACACTTTAGATTAGGTTATGCACCTCCATTTGGAAATACTTTATTTCAACTCTTAAAAGATAAGGGATATGATACATCAGATATGATTAAACTTGGTGTTGTGAAGCAATCTGATGACGGATCTTATTATGATTTATTTTCTGATCGTCTCATTTTTCCCATCACAAATCCAAAAGGAAATGTCGTAGGATTTAGTGGAAGAACCATGAATCCTAAGGATACAGTTAAATATATTAATAGTCCTGAGACAGTTATCTTTAAAAAGGGATCACTTCTCTATCATTTAAATGAATCAAGTCAAGCAGTTAGAAAATCGAAACAGGTCATATTGTATGAAGGATTCTTTGATGTGATCTCATCATTTGGTGCTGGTATTGAAAATGGGATTGCATCCATGGGAACTGCATTAACTAAAGATCATGCAAAACTTATTAAAGGTGTGACTTCCTCAGTGGTTATTGCTTATGATGGTGATAGTGCTGGATTAAAGGCGTCTGATCAAGCAATTTCAGTTTTAGAAAAAGAAGGATTAAAGATTGAAGTCTTAACCATTCCTGAAAAAATGGATCCTGACGATTTTATTAAAGCGTATGGACCTGAATCTTATGAAAATTTATTTTCTGAATTTTTAAAAGATCCTTATCAGTTTCGCTATGCATATTATAAAATGGGTAAGAATCTTCAAAATGCGAATGACATCAAAACATTTAAGCTGAATGTCACAAAAATGGTAGAATATGCTGATGGTTCAGTTCGTGCGATCTATTTGAAAAAATTATCTGAGGATTTAGGGGTTCCAATTGAAGAGGTTTCAAGTCAAAGAATACCACCTCAAGAACGACCACTACCTAAACCGGATAAAAAAACAATGATTGACCGGCATACACGCGCTGAATATTATTTGATTTTCGCGATGCTAAGAGATAAAAGACATGCAAAGACTATTCAAAAACAATTAAAAAGAACTGATTTTGCAGATCATGTTGCATCGTCTATTCGGTCAAAAATTGTTGATTATTACGATGATCATGAATCTTTGGTTTTAGAAGAATTTATGGATACCTTGCCTCTTGATGAACGTGCATTTTTAGAAGATATTATCTTAACTGATTGGTTTTGGAAAATCAAAATTGAAATCCAAGATATTGAAATTTTAGATTATGCAAAACTTGTAAAAGAAGCAAGTCTTAAACGACGACTCCAATATTTAAATGAAAAAATAAAATTAAGTGGAGACCACCCCAAAGAGAAAGATTTAAAAGAACGGGATCAGGTCTTAAAAGATTTGAAACACAAACCGCGGGAGGTATAAGTGTGGAATTAGAAAAAATTGTTGAACAACTGGTCAAAAAAGCAGGAAAGAAAAAATTTGTTGACCAAGAAGATGTTTTAGCTTTTGCACAACCTGGAACAGACCTTTATTATGAAATCGAACGTGAACTTTTAAATAATGATGTGGATATTACACTTGATGATGAAGTAGAAGATGAGACGGAAATCTTGTCTGCTGTTTTTGCAGATGCTGACTTAGAAGAAGATGAAGATGATGTCGAGGATGAAGAAGAACCTGATGATCTATCCTTATCTGGATTAGAAGTTGAAGAAGAGGAATTAATCAACATTGAAACTATCGCATCAAATATTAAAATTGATGACCCTGTTCGGATGTATTTAAAAGAGATTGGGCAAATTCCATTACTCATTCAAGAAGACGAACGTAAATATGCCATTATGGTATCTAATGGAAGATAT
>JBAYCS010000160.1:0-3040 GCA_041668625.1 Acholeplasmataceae bacterium
GAAAAAATTCATTTTAAAAACAGAATTTATAACATTAGGGCAATTATTAAAAGCGACCGACAAGATTGGTTCTGGTGGAGAAGCCAAGTTTTTTTTATTTAATCATAAGTGTTTGGTTAATGGAGTTCACACTCAAGAACGAGGTAAAAAGCTCCGTGATAAAGATGTTGTCATCATTGAAAAAGATACATTTATCATAGCTCATGATTCATAAACTTTCGATTCGAAATTTTCGAAGTTTTGAAAAATTAGACTTAACTTTCGATAAAACATTTATATACATTCATGGATTGAATGGTTCTGGCAAAACAAGTGTTTTAGAAAGTATTTATTTTTGTGCAACAACTAAATCTCACAGGTCAAATGACGAGAAAGAAATGATTAAGCACGAACAACCATTTTTACAAGTCAAATTAACCACAGATGAGAATCGTTATGAGATTGTATTATCTAAGCATGGTAAAAGAGCGTCTATTAATGGTGTTGAAAAACGTAAAATTAGTGATTTTTTTGGACATTTAAGAGTCGTAATGTTTGCTCCTGAAGATCTGGATTTGATTAAAGGATCTCCTAGTGTTCGAAGACAATTTATGGATTTAGAATGGATGCAACTCAATAAAAAATATTTACGTATGTTAAATACGTATAAACAAGTATTAAAACAACGCAACAGTTTGTTAAAAAAATTAAATCTAGATTCGGATTATACATTTTTAAATATTTTAGGCGATCAATTATATGAAATAGGTATTGAAATAATGAATGAGAGAATTTCGTTTATTAATCAAATAAGCACACTATTTAACGATGTATATCAAAAATTTAGTAAACATCAAGTGAAACTCATTTATAAACCTGATAGTGATGAAAAAGCATTCAAACAGCACTTATCAAAACAGCAAAAGCAAGATATCTTGTACCAATCGACCCTTGCAGGACCACACAGAGACGATTTTTACATCGAATTTAATGGCTTTGATGCAAAAGGGTATGCTTCCCAAGGTGAACAGCGTCTAATCGTTGTAGCGCTCAAATTAGCCTTATTAAAATTAATTGAAAACGTAACAAATCAAAAAGTTGTTCTTCTTCTTGATGATGTTCTAAGCGAACTTGATCAAGAAAAACAACATATATTTTTAGAAAATATGCCGAAAGAACATCAAATCATTATGAATAGTGCACTCCCTATAGAAGGTGACCATATTCAAATGATTTATATACCAAAGGAGTGACACTATGTCGAATTATGATGCATCGAATATTCAAATCTTAGAAGGACTAGAAGCTGTTCGTAAAAGACCAGGTATGTACATTGGGTCAACAGGCTCAAGAGGTTTACATCATTTAGTCTGGGAAATCGTGGATAATTCCATCGATGAAGCACTCGGTGGCTATGCAAACATCATCAAATTGGAACTTCTCCCAGGCGATATTATCAGAGTCACTGATGATGGTCGTGGAATTCCAGTAGACCTACATCCAAAAACTAATCGTCCTGCTGTAGAGACGATTTTAACCACGCTTCACTCAGGTGGTAAATTTGATGGTCAATCTTATAAAGTATCCGGAGGATTGCATGGTGTCGGGGCATCAGTTGTAAACGCACTCTCTGAGTGGTATTTAGTTGAAATCCATAGAGATAATAAGAGTTATCAACAGCGTTATGAACGTGGTGTTCCAGTTACTGATGTCACAATCATTGGTGATAGTAATCATACGGGGACTATGATTACATTCAAAGCAGATCACCTTGTTTTTACAGAAACATTAATCTATGATTATGAAATTTTAAGAAATCGTATTCAGCAGTTAGCTTTCCTTAATAAAGGTATCAAAATTACTATAAGTGATCAAAGAAGTGAACATGTTGTTGAACATACCTATCATTACGAAGGCGGTATTGTTGAGTATGTGACATTCCTAAACTCAAATAAAGGCCGTGTGAATCAAGAAATTATTTATACTGAAAAAGAAGTTGATGGCATTACTTTAGAGATTGCTATGCAATATAACGATTCATATGCGACTAACCTTTATTCATTTGCAAATAATATTCCAACGCATGAAGGTGGGATGCACGAAGATGGATTTAAGATGGCGTTAACACGCGTATTAAATAAATATGCAAGTGATAATAATCTCTTAAAGAAAGATGACTCTTTCCTTGGTGAAGATACCAGAGAAGGTCTAACAGCTATCGTTTCAATTAAGCATCCAAATCCTCAATTTGAAGGACAAACAAAGACTAAACTTGGAAATCCTGAAGTTAGACAAATTACGAGTCAAATTGTTGGGGAAGGGTTAGAAAGATATTTACTCGAAAATCCAAATGATGCGAAAGCCATCATTGAAAAATCTTTAATGGCTGCAAGAGCAAGAGTTGCAGCTAAAAAAGCACGTGAAGCAACACGTCGTAAATCACCTTTAGATCAACTTGGATTTGCATCAAAACTAGCGGATTGCCGCAGTAAAGATCCAGTGATTTCTGAAATCTATATCGTCGAAGGCGATTCTGCCGGTGGATCAGCAAAACAAGGCAGAGAATCAGAATATCAGGCAATTCTACCACTACGTGGTAAAGTGCTAAATGTTGAAAAAGCAAGACTTGACAAAATTTTATCAAATAAAGAAATTCTTTCACTTATTCAAGCTTTAGGTACAGGCATTGGTGAAGAATTTGATGCAAGTAAAGCCAGATATCATAAAGTCGTCATTATGACCGATGCTGATATCGATGGTGCACATATTCGAACACTTTTATTAACCTTCTTCTTTAGATATATGAAGCCTTTAATTGATTTAGGATATGTATTTATTGCACAACCACCACTTTATAAAGTACAACAAGGAAAACGTGTTGAATATGTATATACTGATGAAGAATTAACAAAAATACTTCAAGAATTCGGTGGAAGACCACAAATTCAACGTTATAAAGGTCTAGGGGAAATGAATCCTGAACAATTATGGGATACAACGATGAATCCTGAAGAAAGAACACTTCTTCAAGTGTCCTTAAAGGATGCGATGGATGCGGATC
>JBAYCS010000161.1:0-3038 GCA_041668625.1 Acholeplasmataceae bacterium
AATAGTGAAGTGGTCGATTCCATCATTGAACCCTATGCAGAAATCAAACACTCCATTGTCGCAAATTCTAAAGTCGGAACCCATACAACTGTCGGTCCATTTGCTCATCTTCGTGATGGTGCAATGATTGGTGATTATAACCGAATTGGTAACTTTGTTGAGGTTAAAAAATCAACGACTGGAACTGATACGAAAGCTGCTCATCTATCTTATATTGGAGATTCGACTGTGGGTGATCGGGTGAACTTTGGTTGTGGATCGATTACAGTGAATTATGATGGCGTTCATAAACACCAAACTATTGTCGGTAATGATGTCTTTATCGGATGTAACGTGAATTTGATTGCCCCAATTAAGATTGAAGATAATGTCTTTATTGCTGCTGGTTCTACTGTGACTGAAGATATTCCAAAAGGTGCTTTAGCGATTGCTAGAAATAAGCAGATCAATAAAGAAGATTATGCAAAAAATCTGATCCAAGCGAAAGAAAAGATTAAAAAATAAAATTCAGTTAAAAACGAAATAAATGTAAAGAATGTTGATAGATTTGATAATCTATTGACATTTTTTTATCTAAAGCGTAAAATTCATCTCATATTGAGGTGAAAATGATGAAAAATTATACAAGACAAGATATTTTGAGAATTGCGAAAGAGAAGCATGTTAAATACGTTCGCTTACAATTTACAGATATTAATGGAACGGTTAAAAATGTTGAAATACCTGTAACAAATCTTCATAAAGCATTAGCCAATGAAATCATGTTTGATGGTTCATCGATACAAGGATTTGTGAGAGTTGATGAAGCTGATATGTTTTTATATCCCGATCTATCTACTTGGTTAATCTTAGAATGGGAATCCGAAGAAAACCAAAAAGTCGCTAGACTTATCTGTGATGTCTACACCACAGAAAGAGTTCCTTTTGAAGGAGATCCAAGATATATCTTAAGAAGAAATTTAGATAAACTAAAAGACTTTGGTTATGATAAGTTTAATATTGGGGTTGAACCTGAGTTTTTCTTATTTAAACTAAATAAAGAAGGAAAACCTACATTGGAATTTAGTGATATGGGTGGATACTTCGATTTAGCACCAATTGATGGTTCTGAAGATGTCAGACGTGATATCGTCTTAGAATTAGAAAAAATGGGATTTGAGATGGAAGTTTCTCATCATGAGGTAGCTTACGGGCAACATGAAATCAATTTCCATTTTGATAGTGCACTTGAAGCATGTGATAATATCCAAACATTTAAGATCTTAGTCAAAAATGTTGCGCGTCGTCACGGCTTCCACGCAACCTTTATGCCTAAACCGATCCATGGTATCAATGGATCTGGTATGCATACCAATATTTCGATTTCAGATAAAGAAGGTAACAATTTATTTTATGATGCTGAAGCTGAAAATCAATTATCTAAAGTAGCATTAGAATTTATCTCAGGTATTATTAAATATGCCTCTGAATTTACACTTGTAACAAATCCTACTGTCAATAGTTATAAACGTTTAGTTCCAGGATATGAAGCCCCATGTTATGTGGCTTGGAGTGATGCAAACCGTTCAACGATGATTAGAATACCAGCAACTCGTGGAAAATCAACTCGTATTGAAGTCAGATCTGTTGATCCTTCAACAAACCCATACCTAGCGATGTCAGCTTTGCTATCTGCAGGTTTAAACGGGATTAAACATGAACTTAACGGGTTATCACCCATTAAGAAGAATTTATTTAAAATGAGTGATAGTGAACGTAAACGGTTAGGCATTAAAAACTTACCTGAAAGTTTACGAGATGCACTAGAAGTGTTCTCGAATTCAGAACTTATGAAAGAAACTTTAGGTGATGTGACATTTTATAAACTTATTGAAACGAAACAACTGGAATGGAATGACTATAAAGTACGTATTTCACAGTGGGAATTAGATAGATATTTACCCATAATTTAAGGATGGCTAAGGCCATTCTTTTTTGTTATGTTATAATTTAAGTAATCGAAACGAAAGGGTGTACACACATGAATTGGAATTTAGATGACTTATACTTAGGCTTTGATGACAAGTATCAAGCAGATTTAAAGAAAATGGATAGTTTGATGGAAAACTACATCAAACACATTGAAGGCGAAAGATTAGATGATATTTCGTATATTGAAGGGTATTTAGCGTTAAGTGAAGAGATGACTAAACTTATTCGTACATTAGCAAGTTATGCATCTTTAAGAATGAGTACAGATGTCACCAATCAAGAAGCACTAGTCTATATGTCTAAGATTCAGCAAATTGGACGTAAAGCTACTGCTCAAAATGTATTATTTACGCGTTACTTAAAAACCATTGATTTAGATGAATTAGCTAAACAATCTACGTTGATTAACCATTATTTATTTAACCTAAAGAAAGAACAAGAAGAAGCTGAGTATTTACTCTCAGAAAAAGAAGAAGTTTTATATTCTAAGTTATCTGAACTAGGTAGTTCATCATGGGGTCAACTTCAATCAGTTTTAACATCGAATGTCAATGTGAGTTACCGAGATCAAGTGATTACACTTCCTGAAGTGAGAAATTTAGCTTACGAGAAAGATGCAAGTGTTAGAAAAGATGCATATGATGCAGAATTAAAAGCTTATGAAATCATTGAAGATGCAGTATCTTTAGCATTATCAAATATCAAGCGTGAAGTTACAACCATGAATGAGATTCGTGGTTATGCATCAGCACTTGATAAGACTTTAATTCAATCAAATATGACTAAAAAAACATTAGATGCCATGTTAAATGCTATGAAGGCGTACCGCCCTCATTTTGCATCATATTTAAAAGCGAAAGCTAATTATCTTGGTCATAAAGGGAATTTACCTTTTTATGAGTTGTTTGCTCCTGTAGGGAAGCTAGAAAAGACTTATACCTACGAAGAAGCACAAGAACTTGTCAAAGAAGGTTTTTATAGCTATTCAAATCGTTTAGGTGATTTTGCTAAAAAAGCGTTTGACAACTGCTGGATTGATCCATTTCCTAAAAAAGGAAAACGTGGTG
>JBAYCS010000162.1:0-3021 GCA_041668625.1 Acholeplasmataceae bacterium
GGAGGAATACTATGAAAAGACGAATATTAATTTCTGCATCAATGATTATGTTATTGATCGTCTTAATTCCAATCGCTGTCTTGCTCTTTGATCTTAGAGATCAAGGAATTTTTATGATTATTATGGTCATTACCATCGTTTATGTCGGTGTTTATGTATTTGGTGGTGTTCCTAAACTGATAATCTATTTGATTTATGGGGTTATTACAGCAACGATTCTTATCTTATCTCCTCAGCCCTATCATTTACCGATTGCGATTATTGGGTCTCTCCTCTTTGTTTTAAATCCCTTATCCTCATTTGAAACACATTTAGAAAAGGTAATGAATGAAGAAGATGTATTACCTTTAAGAGTGAGTATTAGAGGCTCCTATTGGCCATTTTACAGTTACCAAAAAGAGATGAAAAACTTTTACCACTTACCACAAGCTAGAAAACTTTTCACCTTGAAATGGTATTTACATGCACGTCAAGTGATCACAGTTGCACTGGTGACTTTAGGTATCATTGTATTTATTAATAATTTATCAAACATTGCAAATTCATTAGATGATTTTAGTTGGATTAACTTCTTTAATTTTTATACGGTGGTTATTATTTTTATTTTAGCTTTTTTCTTATACAAAAAGGGCTTTACTTCAACCATACGGACACTAGTTATTGCTGTATTTCCACCTGTGATTTTTCTTGTGTTAATTTCTGATTTCCCTGATCCTATTAGATATAGTTTTGCGGGTGGTACACTCATCGCATTTTTAGTGATTTTAGGCTTTGAGTTATCAAAATTGTATCAACGGGTTGCTTATGATAGTTATCATTATTATGATGTTGATCTTCAAATGGAAGTCTATGCGAATGCATTATTTGAGCCACTCATTTATAATGAATCATTCACTAAATGTGCAACCTTTTTAATTAAAGTAAAACCTGAAGATTTTCAAAAGCAATTTCATAGCATTTTAGTTTATGCAAATTATTTTAGGTTTATCATTACCGCTTACACCCTAGAGAAACAAGGGATCACAATTCATGCTCATTTTCATCATAAAAATGAAAAAAGAATCGAAAAATTTAAAACATTTTTAGAAAGCAAGTTTAAAAACGAAGTGAGTGTTTCTCAGTTTGATGATCCGAATAAACAACAATATGAGCAAAAATTTTTCCATAGACCAGACTATATTGTTGCACGTGGTCTATCACTTGCAAGTTTACTGAAAGAATTAGAAATTAAAACAAGAATTATCGTATCCATGATTGTTTATTTTGAACATGAAGAAGATTTAGAAGAGATTCAAAAAATATATAGTTTACTTAGACTTGATGATCTTTCAGAAGACGATTATCTTACTGCGAGAATCGATGTGTCGTTGATTAATGTGGATTATGTTATAGAAGCGAAAATTAGAGAAATGCTTTTAGAACTTTTAATTCATTCTGGTAAGTTTGTAAGAATCTCAGTCTTCTATTAATCTACATATTCTTTTAATATAATTAAAAGGTAGCGAATCTCATAATCTTGACAACATATCATGTTCGTGGTAAATTGAAGGTGAACCTAGGAGGCAGCCGTGGAACCCAAAAGCTTTGAATGGGTGTCAAACAATACGGGTGTGATCACCAAAAGTGATATCCCGAAGTATTGATCAAGTCGACACCATTTGTGAACGTAAAACGTTCTCACCGCTTTCTAGGCTTTTTTATTGAAAAAATGTCAATAACCATTAAAATGGAGGAAAATAAATGAAACAAACGTTAGAGATGCTTAAAAAAATTTCGACATTGCCTGGTGTACCTGCTCATGAAAAATTAGTGAGCCAATACATTAAAGGAGAAATCGAAAAATTTTCTGATCACATCCAATATGACAACCTGGGATCACTGATTGCGACTAAAGGTTCAAATGGACCAAGAGTCATGATTGCAGGTCATATGGATGAAGTTGGACTCATGGTGACTCAAGTTACAAAAGAAGGCTTTGTTAAATTCCAAACATTAGGTGGTTGGTTCTCACAAGTCATGCTCGCTCAAGTCTGGGAAATCCACACAAAAAATGGGATTATTTATGGTGTAACAGGTGTTAAACCACCACACATCATTCCAGCGGATAAACGCAAAGAAGCGATTCCTATTGAACAAATGTATTTAGATATTGGTGTAAGTAATCAAGAAGAAGCCATCAAATTAGGTATTCTTCCTGGCGATATGATTACTCCTCACATTGAATTTAGAACGCTTGGAAACCCTAAATATTTACTATCTAAAGCGTGGGATAATCGTATTGGTAGTGCAGTGATGGTCGAAGTTTTAAAACGCTTAGATTTCGAATTAAAGAGTCAATTATTCGCGACGTTTACCGTCCAAGAAGAAGTTGGACTTCGTGGTGCAAAAACAAGTTCTTATATGGTTGAACCAGAAATTGCGATTGCAGTTGATACAGGGTTAGCTAATGATGTTCCTGGTGGAGATGCTAATGAACAATCTTTAGGAAAGGGACCACAAATTCTTTTATATGATGGTGGATTAATTCCTAATCAAGCATTACGACAATTTGTGATTGATGTCGCTAAAGAAGAAAAAATACCATATCAGGAAGCCTTCATCGTAGGTGGAAGAACAGACGCAGGGAATATGCATTTAGCACACGCTGGTGCTGCTGGATTATCTATAGGTGTTCCGACACGTTATATGCATGCACACACCTCCATTATTCATTATGATGATTTCGAAAACACAGTTAAACTTATCTTAGCCATCTTAAAAAGATTAGATCGTAAAAAAGTTGATCAAATACTTGCACAGCACTTCTAAAATGAAGTGCTTTTTTATCAAATTTAAGACTGCATTATGATATGATATATATGATGAAAGAGGGACATTTAAATGATGCGAAAAACAATCAAAGTATCAAATATAACATGTGCACAATGTGCAAAATCGATTGAATCCTATTTTAACGATTTAGAATCTATCGATGCAAAAGTACTCGTAACCTCGAAAAAGGTTATTTTTAATTATGATGAA
>JBAYCS010000163.1:0-3001 GCA_041668625.1 Acholeplasmataceae bacterium
TAATGGCATTTATCTAAACTTAAATCAATTTAGTGGGGGAAATAAAAAAATGGTGGATGTAGTTTATCCACCATTTTTCTATTTTTGATGAGTATAACAATATTCATCACCTGATGAATCTGACAAAATAAAATGATTTTTCAATAAAACTTTTTGTGATGCTATATTTTTTCTAGATGTTTTTGCAATAATCTGATGAACTCCTGGTAGGGTATAACCAAACTGACATAGAGCATTTACTGCTTCAGTCATGAATCCCATATTTTGATGCCTAGGATTTATCCCATATCCAATTTCAATTTCTCCATTCTTGTTTGGAACGTCTTTAAAACAAAGACTACCTATAATTACTTGATTAACTTGTTTTTTAATTACCCAAAGTGCAAAAAAGATTGAGTCATGAGGATGAGTAATCATTAAATCAAGCTGTTTACTAAATATGTGGTGTAGTGCATTTTGAAAGTCTTCACCTTCATATTTAATACTTAGATTTTTCTCAAAGAGTGTTAGATTATTTAACAAATAATCAAATTCAATTATAGATAAAGGGATAAGTTCTAATCTGTTAGTAATAAGATTCAAGTAATTCACCTAACTTTTCTATAGATTTTTTTTTAAAAGATCGAGAATGTTAAGAATATAATGCTAAGTAAACTTGCGATTAGACTTACAACAGTGATTTGTGTGTTGATGGATGGGCCAGCAGTATCCTTAAACGGATCACCAACGGTGTCGCCAATAACCGCAGCTCTATGAGCTTCTGAGCCTTTACCACCATGGTTGCCTGATTCTATATATTTTTTCGAGTTATCCCACAAGCCTCCACTATTTGACATAAATAAAGCAAGTAGAAGACCACTTACAATATTACCAGTTAAATACCCACCAATAGCATAAACTCCGCCTACAAGTCCAACAACAATTGTAATAATGATGGTAAATAAGCCAGCAGGGATTAATTCTTTTAAAGCCCCAGTTGTTGCAATATCAATGCATTTATCAGATTCAGGAAAAACGCCTTCTTTTCCCTCTTTTAAACCAGGAATTTCTCTAAATTGTCTATGAATTTCAGATACCATTCTTTCTGCATTTTTTGTCACGCCAAGCATCAACATGGCTGAGAAAACAGCAGGAACGCTAGCCCCAACTAATAAACCGAAGAAAACTGCAGGATTCATAATATCAAATCCAACAATCAATGGAATAGCTAAATTTCTTTCAAGAATAGCGGAGTTTACTTCTGTGATAAAAGCACCTAGTAAGGAAATAACCGTTAACCCAGCTGCACCAATTGCAAAACCTTTTGTAACTGCTTTAACAGTATTCCCAGCAGAATCTAAAGTGTCAGTAATTCTAATTACTTCCTCTCCTAAATCTCCCATCTCAGCGAGACCTCTTGCATTATCGACAATTGGACCATATGCATCATTTGATATAATCATTCCAACAATAGATAACATGCCAACAGCAGCCATGGATATTCCAAATAGAGCGTATTCTATTTGCGTTCCGGTTGCAATTCCTAAAGGGGCAGTGATTTGATATGCTGCAAAAGCAGATATTGCTATCCCAACCATTGCAGGAAGAACAGATAAAAATCCATAACTTACACCAGAAATAATGGTTAATGCTGGTCCGCTTTCACTGGCCTTAGATACTTTTCTTACTGGAGTTTTTGAATCATCTGTGAAGTAATCAGTAGCAATACCAACGATTACACCAACGAGTAATCCAGTAACAGCTGCAAAGTAAATTCTCCATTCAAAAGTAAACAACCAAGTAGCAATTGCTGTTAATACCGTGAACAATAAAGTTGTTATATATGTAGAAGAATTCAGTGCTCTGGTAGGAGAACTATTCTTTCCCATTTTTGCAAATCCAACGCCAATAATAGAAGATAATAATCCAATTGCAGCATAAGCAAAAACTAATACAGTATTATGCGATCCTGTTAGCTGATCAATTGAAAAACCAATGACGAGCGCAGCTGCTAAAGAAGCAACATGTGAATCAAATAGATCTGCCCCCATTCCTGCAACATCACCAACATTATCACCTACGTTGTCAGCCATAACAGCGGGGTTTCTTGGATCGTCTTCGGCAATCCCTAATTCAATCTTGCCTACTAAATCAGCACTTATATCAGCAGTTTTAGTAAAAATACCACCACCAGCTTTGGCAAATAATGCTAATGAAGAAGCACCAAAACTAAAACCTAAAATCATTGTGGGATTGTTTGTAATTAAGAATACCAAAGATACCCCAAGTAGGCTAGAACCAACAACTGCCATTCCCATGACTGCGCCACCTCTAAAACCCGATAAAAAACTTGGTTTAATTCCTTTTAATGCTGCTTCAGCGGTTTTCTTATTTGCAATCGTTGCGACATATATTCCAATTTTACCAGCTAGTGCACTAAAAACAGTTCCAAATAAATAAGCGAATGCAATAATAAAATTATCGCCAATGGAGCCTTTCCAAATTGGGGAAGGCAAAAAAATAAAAATGAGAATACTGATGACAAGTGCAAATTTTGCAAGAATCGTGTATTCTTTTCGCAAAAATGTATTAGCACCACTTCGAATCATCTCTGCGATTTTACTGATTTTTACATTTGAACTTTCTTGTTTGTTGACCCATAAATATAACCATCCAGCAAAAACAAATGCGAGTAGTGCAACAAAAACACTAAAACCAATAGCAATCATTGTATTCATTGTTTCAACTCCATTCTGTTTATTATTATATTTTTTATTTTATCATTAAAAATACACTATTACAATATTGTACTGAAATCTTACAAAAAATGTGATAGCGATAATTTTACGACTTTTCAGTGAAAAAATTAATTAACTAGATGTATAGCAAAATAGTAAGTAGTCAAAAGAACTCTTACTATATATACTATATGAGGATTGTCAAAGATTTTTTTTGTTAAAGCATTACTTTTTATGCAGATATATTGACTTCTATTTAGTACTATGATACATTTATGATATCA
>JBAYCS010000164.1:0-2994 GCA_041668625.1 Acholeplasmataceae bacterium
ATCCGAAAAATATTTTAGTCATGGATAATGGTGACGTCGCAGGTATAACCAAAGATACCATTCGTTTAGCAGGTAAAGTAACCTCAGGTGAAGTTTATATTGATGGTACAGGTATTGGTGATATTGGGTCTCAAGTCATAAGGGAACGTAAAATGCTCTCTGAAGAAGGCTTATTCTCTGTGGTGTTATCCATAAACTCAGAGACTAAAACACTGATTAATGATCCAACCGTTGTTTCTCGTGGATTTATCTACATGAAAGGTAACGAAGAAATCACCGCTTCCTTAAGTAACAATGTTAAACAAATGGCATTATCTGAACTTTCAAAAAAACTTTTCAATGAACTAACATTAAGACAAACCATTATTGATCAACTCGGCCAAATCATCTATGAACTCACACAAAGAAAGCCACTGATCATCCCAATCATTGTAGATCTTAAATAAATAAAAATTCCGGTATTTTCCGGAATTTTTTTATGCCATATAATCTAAGAATGCATCAAACACATATTTTGTAATAAGGGCATCATCCATGGCATCATGTGCTTGGTCAAGCGGTACATCATAATATGTTTTATAAGCTTTAAATAGTCCTAAATCATCTTTTAAATTATAATAATCTTTATGTAGTTTTAGTAAATCAATAAAATATTCATCTTTGGTAAGTGGTTTTACTTTATGAATGTCATACGCATCATGAAGCGCTGAACGATCATTTTTTCCCCATACAACAAGTTTTGGATGGTAAGCCTCCATAATATCCTTTAACTCTTCATAAAAGGTCATAAATGGTTTAGCTTGTTTTACAAAGACTTCTTCATCTAGATTTAAAAACTTTTTGGTTCTTCTTGTCAGTATTTTCATCTCTTCAGGTAAAACATAGTATCCATTTTTTTTGATTATATCTTGTTTAGCTTTTGCTAAAACATAGCCAACTTGAATAATCTCTGGTCTAAAATTAATCGGATGATATCCTGGCATCGTCATTTCAAAATCAATGAATAAAAAATATTGATGACTTTTTAAAACATTCTTCATTTCATCACGAAGTAGAAATAAATCATAATGTACTTGATGAGGATTAAGTTGAACAATCTGATTAAAAAATGCGATTTGATAGAAATGCAGATGGCCAATCTTTTTTTGTTTATCTGTGATTTCAAAATCAACTAAAACCCCTGGTTTTAAATAATCAAAAAAGGTTTTATAAAGTTTGTTTGATAAATAAAATCCTAATCTTTGACCTTCATGAATAACGTAAAAGACTTTAAGTTCAAGGTCAATATTATAAATGATTTTTCTCATAGGATTACCTCTTTCATCCGCTTAATGATCTCATCGTTTAATCCTAAGCTCTTAAGTTCTTCTATACTTGCATTTCTTAAATCATCAATTGATTTGAAATGCTGTAACAGCATTTTTTTACGTGCAGGTCCAATACCCTTGATTTGGTCAAGTGGTGACGAAACTGCTTGTTTAGCTCGTGTTTTACGATGAAAATCAATCGCAAACCGGTGTACTTCATCCGATAATTTCACTAATAATTTATATAATTCACTTTGTCTAATCAAAGGAATCTCTAGTTCATTATAGATGAGACTTTCTAGTTGGTGCCTTTTATTTTTCTTTAACCCAGCAACTGGAAGTGGTAGTTCAAGCGCATTTAACACTTCTTGTGCGGCATGAATTTGTCCCTTACCACCATCTACTAATACTAAATCAGGAAGCGTTTCATTTTCTATCATCATTTTCTGATATCTTCGATAAGTCACTTCTTTCATCGCTTGATAATCATCATTTGTTGTTGATTTTAAGTGATATTTTCGATAGCTTTTCTTGTCAAACTCATGGTTGTTATAAACAATTAATGCTGATATAGGAGCTGTACCAAAAAGTTGTGCATTATCAAAAATATCAATTTGCTTAATCTCTTTATGAATCAAATCTGATAAATCATCGAGTGCTTTTTGTCTATTTTCTTCTTTATGACGATAAAGCATAAAATAGTGTTCTAAATCATGTTCAGCATTTTTTTGTGCCATATCCACAATCTTTTTCTTATCGCCTTTTTGAGGAATCATCACATGTCTACCAAATATGTCAATAATTAATTCACTATCAAATTTATCAGAAAAAAGTAATTCATCCGGCATTTTTTCTTCATAAAATTGTGATAAATATGTCATCACACTTTCAATTGGATCACCAACATAACCATAAACAATTTGATGTTGATCGACCATTTTACCACTACGAATCATTAATATTTGTAATGCGATATCATCTTGATTATGTGCGAAACCTATCGCATCACGATCTTTAAAGTCATTTAAGTTTATGATCTGTTTTTCAGTCGTTTCTTCAATATGTAAGATCATATCTCTAAACTCGATGGCTTTTTCATAGATCATCTGTTCAGAAGCTAATTCCATCTCATCATAAAGCCTTTTTAAAACATTTTTCGTGTCTCCCTTTAGAAACTTTTCAATTTCAGAAACCGTATTTCCATAGTCAACATCTTTTTTAATACATGGACCTAAACATTGTCCAATATGATAGTATAAACACGCTCTATTTGGCATTACATCACATTTTCTAAGTGGATATAATCGATTTAGCAAGTTCACTGTTTCTCTTGCTGCATAGACATTAGGATAAGGCCCAAAAACTTTACCTTTTAATTCTTTTTGACGAATAACTTGAAGTTTTGGGTGATCTTCATCCGTGATTTCAATATATGGATACATTTTATCATCAACAAGTCTTATATTATATTTAGGTAAATATTGCTTAATCAAATTCATTTCTAAAATTAAAGATTCACGTTCGCTATTTGTTAAAACAACCGAAAAATCACGAATCTCACTGACGAGTCGTGTCGTTTTCTCATTGTGTGATCCTGTGAAATAAGATTTCACACGATTCTTTAAGTTTTTAGCTTTACCTACGTAGATAATTTGATCTTGTTGGTCCTTCATCAAATAACATCCAG
>JBAYCS010000165.1:0-2975 GCA_041668625.1 Acholeplasmataceae bacterium
AAATGGGTCAACTTATCGGTGATGGTGCTTTTCACACAAGAGCTCTTTCTAGACTAGGCAAACCTTGGTCTATCGAACTAGATGGTCCTGTTGGTTTAGTTCCTAGACAAGTTAATGGTTCCTTAATGGAAATCAATGATTATGTAGCATGCGTATATGCTACAGAACCAGTTGTTGCAGCAACATGGAATAAAGATTTAGTGAATGAATATGGACAAATGACTGGTGAAGAAGGCATTTGGGGTAATACAAATTATGCATATTCTGGTATTTATGGTCCTGGCTTGAATATTCACCGTTCACAATTCTCTGGACGTAATGGAGAATATTACAGTGAAGATGGTGTTTTATCAGGTAAGATGGCTGCGGAATATTCTGGTGGAGCTTACTCTAAAGGTCTGTATACGATGATGAAACATTATGCATTGAATGACCAAGAAACAAATCGCGGTGGTGTCTTAACTTGGGCAGATGAACAAACAATGCGTGAAATCTACTTCTTACCATACGAAAAAGCGATTAAAGATGGTCACTCAAGAGGCGCAATGGCGGCTTATAACAGTATCGGTACAAAATGGTCTGGTGCAAGTTATGCATTGATGACAGAATTAACTCGTGATGAATGGGGCTTTGATGGAATGATCGTTACCGACTGGGGCGGATATTCTACAAGTAATGAGTGGATGATTCGTACAGGTGTGGATTTATTACTTGCAGGTAGCGGCGCTGGTACATTGATTAATTCTGGTGAAGGGCTTACTGCAACACAAGCTTGGGCATTAAGAAGAGCTTCTAAAGCGATTATGTTCACAGTTGCTAATAGTAATGCAATGATTCCAAGATTATCATATGATGGTGTTAATCCTAATATTGCTAACTTCCAACGCGGTGTTCCTTATTTATTGGATGTTTCTGGTGCTATGCCTAATTATGAACTTAGCCAACCTCTAGTAGTTACTTATTCAGCTAGTGGATTGCCATCACAGCTTACATTAGATCCAACTACTGGTATTATCACAGGTACTTTGCCGGCAGCAAATCCTGCCCAATGGTGGAGTGTACCTGCATCTACATATACGTTTACAGTTACAGCAACAGTACCTTCCGGAAACACGATTAATACTACTGTTTCCAAAGTATTTACAATTAATCAAGCTGCTATGTCTGAAATTAAAATGCTCGATTCTGGTAGAGTTGGAGAAGAATATTTCTCTGATGCTATTCTAGTGGATCCTAGTATACCATTTGATGCACAAGACATTACATATCAACTGGAACCAGGTCTAAAATATGGTACATACGTAATCAAAGCAGCATCAGCTCCACTTCCAGATGGATTAGTTTTAAATCCAAATGGGACAATCACCGGAGTTCCTACAACTGAAATTTCGAATGTTCAAATTATTGTTAAGGTTACAGCGCCAGGTTTTGTTGACGCATACATTACAAGAACAATTAGTATATTACCAGCAAACCCAATGATTGAATTTGACGATGCATTATTATCATCAGGCCAAGTCGGATCTACATATAGCGCTTCATTATCTGCAAGCGGGGTTTCGGGCATTACATTCACATCGGATAATTTACCTGCAGGTTTATCTTTAAATTCAACAGGTACAATTTCTGGCACACCTACAGCAGCTGGACTATACGTATTTACTGTTACAGCATCTGCAGAAGGAGTTAAATCAACAACTGCTTCCGTTGTTTTAAACATTGCTGAAGTAGTTCCACCTGTTATCACATTTAATGATGTGTTACTGTCGTCAGGTCAAGTTGGTTCTGAATTCAGTGCAGCATTATCTGCAAGCGGAGCTACAGGCATTACATTCACATCGGATGATTTACCTGCAGGATTAACTTTAAGTTCAACAGGTACAATTTCTGGTACACCTACAACAGAAGGAACATATATGTTTACTGTTACAGCTTCTGCAACTGGTGCACAATCAGCAGAAGCATCGATTACTCTAAGTATCGCTGAAGTAGTCTTACCAGTTATCACATTTAGTGATGTGTTACTGTCATCAGGTCAAGTTGGTTCTGAATTCAGTGCAACTTTATCTGCAAGCGGAGCTACAGGCATTACATTTACATCTGATGATTTACCTGCAGG
Source organism: Acholeplasmataceae bacterium (assembly GCA_041668625.1). Lineage (GTDB taxonomy): Bacteria > Bacillota_I > Bacilli_A > Acholeplasmatales > Acholeplasmataceae > UBA6181. The sequence continues at coordinate 2,120 of JBAYCS010000165.1, forward strand.
ATTAGTTTTAAGTTCAACAGGTACAATTTCTGGCACACCTACAGCAGAAGGAACATATATGTTTACTGTTACAGCTTCTGCAACAGGTGCACAATCAGCAGAAGCATCTATTACTTTAAGTGTTGCTGCAGAAGTTGCAGAAACTGGTTGCGGATCAGCACTTGGTGTCTCATCTGTAGCTATGGCTATATTATCAGTAACTTTAGCAGGAGTTTTCATTTTCATTAGAAAACGTCATTAACTATATAAATATATTGAAATAAATACAATAGATTGTTATAATGCGTTTGAAACGCCATAGGCAGCAACAATAATGTTTATGGCGTTTGTGAACGTTTAGATTTTTCACGAAATTTGCTGTGCAATCATCATATTGGAGGTCATCAAAACATGTTAAAAAAACTTCTTGCAATTTTAACAATTGTAATTTCAACAGCTATGGTAATAGCTTGTACTAACAACACGACTACAACGAAGACTACAATAACTACGACTACTACCACTACTACGACTACTACTACGAATACCACAACTAATACTACAAGCTCAGAAATAACAGGGATAGTTACTTTGGTTTACCAAGGTTCTACGTTAAATAATGGCGGCGTTGGAGTTTCATATTCAGCGAATATTGGCACAGCAACAGGCTCAAATAGTATTACTTACACATTAAAACCCGGAAGTTCTCTTCCTGATGGACTTGTTCTTGATCAAAATCTAATTCATGGTACACCGACAACCGCTGGAACAACACAGTTTGTGATTATTGCAGATTCAGAGAATGCAGAAGCTTCTGTAGAAGCGACATTTACGATTGTTGTTATGGATGAACTTGTTGGACCTCAAACATACATCT
>JBAYCS010000166.1:0-2969 GCA_041668625.1 Acholeplasmataceae bacterium
GTTACTCTCTTAATCACATTTTTATCTCTAGAAGAAAATGCTTTAGGATCTTCCAAATTATCAATGTTAATGAACCCAAATATTTCCCGATTATGCATGATAACATGTGTCATCATCGCTTTTGATATAATTTGATCTTCGTTTGAATCTTCACTAGATAAATGATGATATACATCTTCAATATTATAGGTTTCTACATCGTTTATTATCACAGGGTCGTGAATAGCTCCAAGTTTGTACTGCAAAATATCTTCAAATTTCAAGTTAAGCTTTTGTAGCAAGTTCAAGTCATACCCGACAGCGGCTCGAAATTCCATATTTTGCCCTATTTTTAAAATTATACTTCCTGCTTGAGCTTTTGGAATGCTTTCAATTGTTCTTTCTAATACTCTTTGTAATATATAATCTAGATCATCGTTTCTAATCATGTCAGGAACAATTTCTAGCATCGATTTTGAAAGAACATAACTTTGGTTTATATCAGAAATTTCGATTTTTAATCGATCAATTTCAATTGATTTTAGATAGTCTTCTTGTTGGAAGTATCCAATCATGATGGTAATCATACTTGGAACCAATAGATAAAAACCTTGAATATCCATAAACAATGAACTTTCAAATACTGTCTGAATAATGATGTATAAAAGGCTACTAAAGGTGAGAATATACCCAGATAATAGTTCTTTTCTATATGATAATCCAATACCAACGACATAAATAAGCATTGATAGTAATAAAATAATATCAATTTGGTTTATGTCTAGTCCCTTATTTATGATGGTCATAACGAATAACAAAAAAAATAGACCAAATAATACGATGGTCATCCATCTTGTTATCATCCGTATGTTTTGAATCGAAACTCTTTTATAAATAAAATTTTTCATTCACTAGCCCTAATTTAAATGAATATCATACAGTCACAAGTATTTTAACACTTTTGTTAAAAAACATTCAATATTCATTGAATAAAATCATTTTTATAACTCATTTGTAGGTATAATAGACTCATGAAGGAGTTCATTTATGTCAACAATCCGTATTGCAGTTCGCGAAATGGCTGAATATCTCTATCAAAGTGGAGATTTATCAGCAGACACCTTCCAAAATGTGTCACTAATTGAAGGTGCTAGAGCACATCAGTATGTACAACATCAATATATAAAAGATGATCGGGCAGAAGTGCCGGTTCTTTTTTCAATGCAAGTTGACGATTACGATGTTGTGATATCGGGTCGAATAGATGGCATTCTAATAAGAGACGAGGAAAAAGTCATTCATGAAATCAAATCAACACGAAAAAATATTTTCTTAGATGATTTTACTCCTCAAATCGAACATTTAGCTCAACTCAAATTTTATTTGTACATGGTCGCAAAAACTGAAGGTTTAGACTCCATTTGGGGTAGACTCACCTATATTCAATTAGGTGATTATCAGATGCGCCATTTTGATGAAATATATAACACAAATGACCTAGAGTTATATTTTATTGAATCCGTCAATATCTATTTAAAATGGCTGATAAAACTTCATCTACATCACCAAGAAAAAATGGCTTCTCTACAAGAAATGGTTTTTCCATTTGATACATACCGAAGAGGACAAAAAGAGATGATGTCTGCAGTATATCAAACAATGAAAGATCAAGACATTTTATATACGATTGCACCAACAGGTATTGGAAAAACTATGGCTTCTCTATTTTCAAGTTTAAAAGCCATTGATCGCCCTGAACAAAAAATATTTTATTTAACTGCAAAAACTGAAGGTAAGAAAATCGCTTTAGAAAGCCTTGATATGCTTCACGAAGGCACACTTAAATCGAAAACTCTAGAATTAACTTCAAAAGACTCTATTTGTTTTCTAGATAAACGAGAATGTGATCCGAACATTTGTCCGTTTGCGAAGGGATTCTTTGATCGCCTAAAAGATGCGTCTGAAGATATTTTCGAACACGAAACTCTCATGACAAGGTCAATAATCGAAAAATATGCAAAAAAACATGAAGTATGTCCTTTTGAATATTCACTTTATGTTTCTTATTTTGCCGATGTGATTATCTGTGATTATAATTATGTCTTTGATCCAAGAGCTCACTTGATTCGTTATTTTGAAACCAATGATTATCATCCCATGCTATTAGTTGATGAGGCTCATAATATGATTTCACGTTCCAGAGACATGTACTCAGCGACTCTTAAAAAATCCGATCTTATCACATTAAGAAAAGCGAGTTCAAAGTTAAAACCTTCAATTAGAAATCGGGTTAATCAAGCAATTCAAGGATTTGATCTTTACCAATTTAAACTTGCAGAATCTTCTTTTATTGAATACGACACATTAAATGAAGAACTTTTAAATAGCTTATCCATTTTATTAAAAAAGATAGATCACGCATTAAAAGAAAATCCAAGTTATATAAGAAAGTCAGAAGTATTTGATGGTTATTTCTTAGTTTTAGCAATGATTAAAATGGCTGAAAGATTTGGTAATAATTATAAGTTCAACGTTGAAGCTGAACAAGATGATATTAAAATATCACTTCGTTGTCTAGACGCAAGCAAGTTTATTAAAGAAATTATCGATCAATCATGTTATGGTGCAGTTTTTTTTAGTGCTACCCTTCAACCCATGAACTATTACAAAACATTAATCACACAAGGCGTGGGTGAAACCATGGTCATTAAATCACCATTTGATCAACATCGATTAAAATTAATCATTGATCCAACGATTTCAACGAGGTATCAAGATAGATCAGACTCCATTTCTGAAGTGGTTTTAAGAATACGTGCTGTATTGGATTCTAGAAAAGGAAATTATATCGTATTTTTCCCTTCATATCAATATTTAGACATGGCAAAAGAAGCTTTATTACCCATCGATGCTGATTTGATTGTTCAAACTAGAGATATGTCATTTGCCATGCGCGATCAAATCATGGATCGATTTTCTACTACTCATGA
>JBAYCS010000167.1:0-2966 GCA_041668625.1 Acholeplasmataceae bacterium
AGCAACGCGCCATTCTATAAAGAATCCTCGTTTGTATTTTCTTAAAATATCTTCATTGGGATTATGAATTTTGAAATTTGAAGTTCCAGTACGATATCTAAGTTGAATTTCCCATCTCGTTAGAGATACATGAATTAGTTTATTTCCTTTAATTAGACTCGCTCCAAAACCGTAAACCACAATTAGTTCTTTTGAAGCTTGTAAGTCTTGATTTAAAATCTTAATTTTATCCATTTGATAAAAATCTTCAATGGTATGATGTGATATGAGTCCAAAAACTCTGTCATCTGTGATGTTTTTATTGAGCATTTGGTTGATTTCAAGTTCAGATTTAGAATAGTTCTCTATATTTATAATTTGATGTGGTCTAAGTGGTTGAATGATATCTTTTTTTAAGACATCCAAATCAATTCCTGGATAAGTCTCAAAGACAACAATACCTGTTTTAATTTGACTCAACTCACTTAAAATTTCTTGTTTACCTTGATAGACATCTAAGTCATCTTTTTTTATTTGAATAATTGGTGTCCGATTGTATTCAGACTTAAAATTTAAATATGGCATTTTCATTTCCTTCCTCTTCACTATTGTCCCCTAGTTTAATCAAGTAGGGGCGAAATACTTTTTTAAGGTGAAAGCTTACCAAAACACCATAAAGACCAACACCAACGAGTATAAGACTTTCATGGACAACAAAAATAAGTAGAATTAGAAAAACTAAACTTCCTAAAACCTTAAAGTTAGTCCATAAGTTTGTATTAGCCACAATGATTGTATTTTTCATTAATTGATAAAAGTTTTTTGTTTTAAATGTCGCAATAATCGGAAAAACATATATCGTTACAATCAATAATTGGTACACTCCAATAATCGCAATCAATAATAAAATAAAGGCCTCCTGATTTAATGCGTAGTGATACATGTAAAATAAGGGGGCTGCAAAAACTAAAAGCACAACCCAAACCAATGTGCTAATCCAAAAGTTTTCTTTAAAACTTTCGACAAATAAACTAAACACATTGGTTGGTTCGTTCTTTTTTAAAATTTGAGATGTCACACGAAACATTGCTGTAGTTGCTGCACCAAGTGTGATGAGTAACCCTAAAAAGCTAGTTAGAATCCATAATAGATTTACAAATACAATGTCTGTGAATTGTCTAAATAGCTCTTTCATAGTATGACAACTTTCCTATTTCTTATTTTTTTAGTACTTTAGTAACAACGAAGAATCCACCACCGATAACTACAACTGCAGCAACGATGATAATAATAATTAAACCTGTGTTAACGAATGATCCAGTGACTTCAAATTCATCACTTTCAACATTAATGATTTTACCTAAATCGCCTTGTGCATTTCCTTCTTCAGCAGCTGCATCATAATGTCTTAATTCTTCATAAACGCCTTCATTAATCGTTGCTTTATAGCTTGCTAATACAGAAATATCATCTTTAGTAACAAATCCTGTTAAGTCTGCTGCATCATAAATGGAATTATAAATGCCATCGACTGCCCAGTCAAGTGATGCTTGAACGATTGCTTTAGATTCAGTGAATGTTAAAGTCTTTGTAAATCCACCAGTTGTTTCTAATTGTGGAAGTTCAGCTGCATCAAAATCATCCCAAGATAGATTTGGTGATAAGTTGACTAATGCTTCATATTTTTCTAGGAAGTCATCAAAATCATCAAAATCAAAACTCATTGTGAAAATACGATGATACGTATCTACAACTTTTGCTTCATGAACGGTAATGAATTCGGGTGCATTTTCTTCTAGCCATGTTTGGATAGCTAATACGCCACCAGTGAGGTGTTTATCATTTAAAACAGCACCTTTTCCTTCTGTTTGTTCAGGATCATCAGGATTAATAATTGGTGTTGTAGATAATGTGTCATCCATCACATCAATAATAATATAACGTGTTCCTGAGCCATCCGCATTAAATGTTGTTTCCACGGTGATTTCACCTGGCCAACAAGCAGATAATGTGAGTGCAAATACAAATAATACAAACAACATTAAACCTTTTTTCATAATATTAATCTCCCTTTTTATTTTTTTTATCCTTCATCGCCTAAATAAACAACATATTTATTCAAACGTAAAGCAATCATTGTAATCACCAACACGATGACAAGTAATATCCATGCCATTGCTGATGCCATACCCATCGATTTATCAATCATCATCTTATCAAACATATAATATGCGTAGTAATAAGTTGATCTTGAAGGTCCACCACTTGTCATGATGTACGCGATGGTAAAGACTTGGAACCCCCCAATAATACTCATAATAAAATTGAAGAATATCGATGGAGTCATAAGTGGTAATGTAATATAGATGGTTTTCTTAAGCCAATTTGCTCCATCCATCTCAGCAGACTCATAGAGCGTGTTAGGAATGTCTTGCATTTGTGCAAGATAAATAACCATTGTTCCCCCTGCTGTCCATAAACCCATGATAATGAGTGTCATTTTTGCGGAACTTTCAGCTAAATGCCACCTTAGTGGTTCCATTTTTAACAAATTGTAAATAGGTGCTAAGAATTGATTTATAATCCCAAAACTTGGTTGAAATAACCATAACCATAATAGAGACATGGCAACAATACTAACCACATTTGGTAAGTAAAACAATGTTCTATATATGCTCATGCCTTTAATCTTGTTGTTAAGAAGTAAAGCAAGGGCAACACCAACCACAATTCCGAGCGGAATAGCTATCGCTACGTGATATAGTGTATTTCCTAAACTTTTCCAAAACAAACTGTCATTGGTAAATAAAATTCTAAAGTTTTCAAACCCTATCCATCTAGGAGCAGCAATCATATTGTAAGTTGTAAAACTAATATAGAGTGATGCTAAAATTGGAAACATCCCTAAAACGATTAAACCAATAAGCCACGGAGATGCGAATAAATACCCCGCAAGGTTCTCTTGTTTTTTTAGTTTTTTAATTGAG
>JBAYCS010000168.1:0-2965 GCA_041668625.1 Acholeplasmataceae bacterium
CATAATAAAGAATTTCTTTAGTAAAACATAAATCTTTTTTAATACTACTTTTGTTTTGTCCAGTATCTTGAAAAGCATACTTCCAGTTTCCTTTTCACATTCTGGGCAAATTCTTTTCATCGGTGAAACATCCTTACCACAATTAATGCATTTCATAAAAATCCTCCTTGGATGCTGATATATAATATATAACTATCAGTTGTTGTCTCTGATATTTAATATATTATAGAGTGTGTTTCAAGTGTTGTTTTTATGTACGGTTTTATTGTAGCTTAGTTTTTTGCGTTTTTCAATACAGTTTCTAAATGTTTATCAACTGTTTTTTTCGTTAAAAACGATAAAAATTGTTGGAATTTTCAAAAAAACAAAAAAAAGGGAACCAGATTATTGGTCCCTACATCTTTTATTTTTTAAAAGCAACTGATACCATCACTTGGTTTCACTTTTTTTACTTCAATAATATTAATCAACTTTGTAACCTAAAGACTAGCTGAATCCAAGTTTTGATAATAATCTAATATGGATTTTATTTGATTAGAAAACAAATCATTATAAAAATATTCAGTCATGTTACTACTGAAATAAACACCCAGTATTGCTTTATCTTCAATCAAATAAAGATTGAATGTCAAGATTGAATTATCTAACCCGACCAGTTCTATCCATCCATTATTATACCTACCTGATTTGGGACCAATCCCTCCATTTGGAACTGTATTTTCTAGGTCTATCAAGATTGAATCAAGGAATATAAAAACATCATTTAAATTATCATAATAGTATTCAATAGCTACTGTTTTCCCAAAATCATCAGTATACCGAATAGCGATATAGGTGATGAAATAATTTGATAAATCGACAACTGGCATTGAAGGACTTCTTTGAACAGATAACGTTGAAGTTACACGATTTTTATATCCAATAAGCGTAATTATTGAAATTATGGCCATAAGTATCAACATAGATTTTTTCGCTCCTTCACTGTCTAATTATCATCAATATAGTCTATATATTACATGCAAAGCATAATAAACCCTTATCTATCACTATAAACAAACTAGGTCCTACTTTTATTGGTCCTAATTGAATCAAAAATGATAGTTAAGTTATTCACTAGATAGTATCCAGATTAGAAATATAAATTAACACAGATAATCGTGACTATAGTGCTTGGTATCTGCTCTTTATTATTAATGTAATTATGAATCACACTAGGTTTATAATGTTTATTATTAAATTCATGATATAATAGACATGTATTAGGAGGTGTTAAAGATGAGAATTATAAAAAGATTATTAACGTTTTTGATTGTATTAGTTGTAGTTTTATTAGCTGCTGCCTTTATTTTTATCAAGTCAGTTGCTGTAAATGTAACGAATGCTGATTTACCACAAGATATATACAGTGAAACCGGTGATTTACAAACAATTGCCAGAATAAATTTACTAGGACTTGTAGTCGCAAGTGAAGAGGATAGTTATTTACTTATCAATAATTTTATGAACTATATGTTCTTAGATTCAATTAGGTCAAGTATTAATTCTGCTTATGATCCACTTGGAGATTTGAATACAGATGCCACAAACTATATAGTGGATGGATTTGGTTATTACATTGATTATGTGTATTCTACACTAAATGAAAACAACCAAATCGTTGTTTGTATTAGTTTTGGAACAGATAAGTACATCACTAGTCATTCTGCTATCTATTTGTATTTTGATGTTCTAATTGAAAAAGAGTTACTAAACATTACCGTAACTTTATCTTTATCTGAGTATTATCTCTCTGACACGAAGTTATCGCTCAAAATGTTAGATTATCTATTTGAAAAATTAGATAAAACTTCCATTGAAGATTCGATGACTATGGGTGTATTAGATTTAGATAATTACACTTACACAGTTTCAATTATCGAATAAAAAAATAATTTATTGCTTTAAAGTACAATAAAATGCACCCTGTTAGAAGACGTTTTGAAAAAGTCTACTTGCAGGGTGCTTTTATGTATATATTGATAGTGAAAAAGATAGTGTTTGTTTACCACAAAGAACCACTACACTAATTTTCATGTAAATTTTTGATAGACAAATAACCAAATCGAAACGATCCCAAATTATAGATGCTTTAGCCATAAATATTGGTACGGTTCAATTGTGAAGTTTCCATAGTATTTTATTCCAGAGATGATGTCCAAACCGGAAAAATCAAAGTTCACATTTATCCTTTTTGATGAAACATTTGTCATAACTAAAATTGACTCGTTTGTTTGGATATTTTCTCTGATATATGCAAAAATAGACTCATGAATATCTATAACTTTCTGGTTCGCTATGGGAGAGAACGCGGATTCAGATTTCCGAATTTCAATCATTTTTAGATATTCATAAAAAATCAAATTACGATCTGAATTGCTTTTAAGTTGTAAAATCAATTCATCATAGTCTAGTTTTTCCCGATTAATCCTCCGGTTGATACTTGATTTTTGAAGTCCCTCATAATCATTTCTCGAACCTAAGAGACTATGAATATATATTCCAGGCACACCAATGATAGTTAATAAAATACTCTGGGACGCAAGAAATTTAGAAATTCTGATTTTGTCAGAATCACCTTTTACATAGAGTGCATCTTGATAATTAATATTAAGTTCATACGGCGATTTTGAGCCGTCTTGATTCAATTTATAACTAATTTTGCCTCCATTTGCGACAATATTGTTTAGCAATAATTGTCTTTCTAAATCAGACAGAATTGCATCTACTGGTCGTAGTCCAATTCCGTCATGACTGGCAAGAAAATTAAAATAGGATGTTTTTGAAGATAAAGGTGTTAATTCAAGAGATCTAGCCCAATCAATTAGTTTTGTCGCTTTTCCACTCAAAAACGAAAACAATGTCAGTGGAGGTAATGGAAATTGATATACCATTTGTGCTTCATTAAATCCATTTCCTAGATAACTTA
>JBAYCS010000169.1:0-2960 GCA_041668625.1 Acholeplasmataceae bacterium
ACTTATTATCAATACGACCCTGCATTCGCTGCTGGCGGTCATAGTGCTGGTTCTGCAACAGCTCGTGTTGAAGCCGGATATTGTTTACAAAATATTTATACAAACAAATATACACCCACCGAAGCTCTTAACTTTATGTTGAATCAGTTAACCTGGTAAAAAAAGGATTGAAATTAATGTTAAAAAAAGTATTTTTATTTGTTTCACTATTCTTTACTGTTTTCTTTCTTCTGGTTGGTTGTGTGCAAACTACAACCACGACAGGGGATCCGAATATAGCTTTACCGGATTTGACCGGGATGTCTCGTGAACAAATCACGGCGTCGCTGGAAAATCTTGACCTCACTGTAAAATACTATTTTGATTTATCATCAACTTTTGATAGTGATTCCGATTATGACAAATTTGTTATGTATGGATCTGATTTAGTTGCTGGCGACATGGTATTAAAAGGCAGTGAGGTAAAAGTGTATACTACACCGCTTACTTTGAATGTTCATTACGTCTATGATTTAGATCCAAGTTTACAACTGCAAGATTCTGATTACTTAAACAAAGAATTTATTGCAGATGGAATCGGTGAAGTTTCAGTCAATAAATTTGTTGATGGCGATACAACTTGGTTTAATAGTAACGGATTTTCATTCTCAGTACGGTATTTAGGAATTGATACTCCAGAATCTACCGCTTTGTATGAAGCATGGGGGAAAGCTGCTGCACATTTTACACAAGATGTTTTAAGTAGTGCTGAAAAGATTGTGCTGCAAGCAGAAGGAGACAGACAAGATGGCAATGGTCGTTATTTGGCTTGGGTTTGGTACCTTCCAAGTGGATCAGATCAGTTCTTGTTATTAAATCTTCAATTAGTGGAACTTGCTTATTCGAAAAACAAAGTATCAACTGGATCGCTTTATACTGATGTTCTGTCACTTGCTAGTTGGGATGCATCTTTAACAAAAAGAAGAGTTTGGGGAGAACTTGACCCTGGATTTGACTATAGTAAAGAAGGCGCTCAAATGTCAATTCAATATTTGATGGAAAACTTTAATGACTTTGTTGGATTAAAAGTTGTCGTTACTGGTCAAATCACTAGAATTGAATCCAATAATATTTTCTTGCAAGATGAATCAGGATATGGGATTAACATGTATATTGGTTATGCTACGTCTGCACAATTACAACTTGGCGTACATATAACGGTTGGTGGACTCATTCCAGGATATTATAACGGGGCACCTCAAATATCAAACTTTAATAAAGTGAATCTTTCACTCAGTACAGAAACATACGAAATTGTACCTCAAATCGTCACTTATTCTGATTTTAATTTTTTCCTTATGGGATCTTTAGTAACGATTGAACATCTTACTGTTGTTTCGGTAAGTGGTTCAACCATTATCGTACGTGATTCATCTCTTCATCAATTTTCAATACGTTCAAACGGAATAGATGTATCAAGTCTTGGAATTACCGCTGGATCAATTGTCACTGTCACTGGACCACTTAGTTATTATGATTATAATTATAATAATGACCCATCTACTTATGTATATGATATGGCCAATTGTCAGTTGATGCTTACGGACAGCGTTGATATAGTTATTGAATAAAAAATTAACAATAGGAGGGTATTATGAAGTTAATGTTTAAAAAATTATCTTTACTCGGATTTATTGGATTATTATTCATCTCGATTGCTGGATGCGTAACAACTACAACAGTTTCAGAACTTACTGACACCGAAAAAGTAGCTGCAGTCCTAGCAGAAATCGACCTTGGAGATGTAACAGCTGTTAGTGCTAATTTAACACTTTCAACCGCTACAGTAAATGGAGTTTCTCTTTCATGGGCAACTTCTAACGCAGATATCATCTCAAACTCAGGTGTTGTTTCACTACCTAAGTATACAGATGGTAATCAAGTAGCTACATTAACAGTTACAGCTACTTTAGGTAGTGTTGTACAAACAAAAGCTTTTAATGTTACTGTTACAGCAGAATCTGCAAACACATTCTTAACAAGAGCTGGAGCAGCTATTATTATTAATGGTTCTGATGCTATCACAGCAGGATTTAATTTACCCGCAACTGCACTTGGCGCTTCAGTTACATGGAGTTCATCAAATGCTTCTGTAGCATCAATCGCAGCAACTGCAGTTGATGGACAGTATGCTGTTACCATTAACAGACCACAAGCTGATGATGGTGGAGTCAATACTTCAGTTACATTAACAGCTACAATATCAATTGATTCTGCAAATATCACAGTTGAAAAATCAATTCGTGTTATTGCTGAAGAATCTTCAGTTAGAGTGAATTCGATTGCTGAAGGTTTAGATTTACCTTTAGGAACATACATTACTTATCAAGGTATGACAATTGTTGGCGTTGGTACTGATGGATTCTTCTTTACCGATGGAACAGATGTTTTATTCGTTTATAATGCATCAGTAGCTGCTACTGTAGTTGCTGGCGGAGTATACGATGTTACAGGAGGAATCGCTTTATACAATAGTATTCCTGAAGTTCAAAACATCGCATCAAACGTTGTAAAAGTTTCAGCTTCAAGTGTTGCAGCAAGACCAATTACACCGGTTGCAGCGACAGTTCAAGAAGTTATTGCTAATCATACTGGCTATACAGCAGAAAACCCAATGCAATTTGGCGTTTACTCTGTTACAGCAAAAGTATATTATGATTCAGCTTTAGGAAGTTATGGTACATATTTAATTCCTACTGATGCAACTTCACTTGATAAAGCAAATGCACTACGTATTTACTATAAATCAAATATGAACGCTGTTTCTGCACTTGCAGGACAAACAGTCACATTAACTTACGTTGTATTTGGATATAATAGTGGAGCTTCTTACTTAGACTGGTACGGTTATTTCTTTGGAACTTCTAATGATATTCAAGTTGCTTTCGCAACAGATCAAGAAGCTATCAATGCTGCTCTTG
>JBAYCS010000170.1:0-2959 GCA_041668625.1 Acholeplasmataceae bacterium
ATCAGGCTTATATTATCTGAATGTCATTAAAGGTGACATTTGGGGTTACATTCTATTAATCACGCCTTCTCAAGCTGCGATTGAAATGATTGCTGTAGGTCTAGGTGAGGCTTTAAATTGGCGATTCTTTGTTGGACTAGGTGTATTACTCATCTATGGAACATTTGGATATTTCTATTATATTAAGCCTAAGTTTAAAGCTTATGCCGTCAAGCAAAGTGGGGTGTAATCATGTTTAAACTCGTTTTTGTTCATGAACTTAAAAATATGATTCGTGATAAAATGTATGCTTTCTTCTTAGTTTATCCAATCATTATTTCTGTTGTATCCTATTTTTTGATACCCTATTTAAAAGATATAAACCCGCTAGCATCAGATATTACATTTCTTGCACTTCTTTTAATGAATAGTTTTATCTTCGGTGTTGTGACTTCATTTACACTTCTAGATGATCAAGATGATAATGTGCTATTATCATTAAAGATTACACCGATTTCAGTCAGACTTTATGTGCTATTTAAACTCTTAATGAGCTATGTATTTGGCATTATCTCAACGTTACTCATTTTAATTTCAGTCGACTATTTTACACAAACCCAATTACTTGATATCATATTTATACTGATTTTAGCTCCGATACAAGGTCCTATACTAGCCATGCTCATCGCGTCCATTTCAAGAAATAAAGTTGAAGGGTTTGTCATTATGAAGTTATCTGGACTTATTTTGATGGTTCCGATTGCTGCGCTATTTTTAACCGATTGGAAAGAATTACTTATTAGTATATTTCCAGGATTTTGGACGGCAAGATTGTTCTCGATGCAATTTATGCCTCTTGACTATTTTCTAAAAGAATCCTACATATATTTTATACTCGGTGTCTGTGTCAATTTACTCATATTTGTATTGCTTTATAAGTTATACATTCATAAAAAAGAAATTTAAGAAAGGAAAAAAAGATGAACACATTAGGTATTATTTTAATGGTTTACGGTGCCTTCATGCTCTTAGGTTTAATCCTTCAATTCCCATTTTTCTATCGTATGAAAAAAGCTGAAATCATGATGAAGCTTCTTGGTAGGACTGGTTATAACATCTTGATATTCGTCATGGGTGCTGCTGCACTCGTCATCGGTATTATCTTAATCACTTAAACATAAAACCCGCAAACGCGGGTTTTATCATTCTATAATCTGTGGTTCAAAATGGAACTCTTTATGAAGCCCCCAAGGAATTTCTGGGATAATATCTTCATATATTCTTACTGTGACATAATACTTACGGGGAAGAATGGAGCTTTCTAAATAAAATCGACCACCAATAATCGATGAGGTTTGAAGTTCTACTTCATACCGAAAACCATCCGGTAAATCGACAACTAACGCGTAAGTTCCGCCCATGGTGGTTTGGAACTGTGAATTAATAAAGGTGTCAGTTAATTCATTATAATAGCTAAAAGCTGACATGGATGCTTGAATTAGATTATCATCAAGCTCACCTGTGTAATCATCTGCATAAGGATAAATATTAATCTTTATATATACTCTCTCAATTAACACATCAGTTTCATTAACGATTGTTAAATTGAACTTAATATTATTGGTCACATCTTGAACAGATACATAATAATCGGTGTAATGATCAGGATTTTCATCAAAATCATGCGCATACACACGATAAAGTATGAAATTGAATCCTTCATCAACAATGGTAAAATCGGCGTATAAATTGGTTGATTGATAATCATAATGAATGTTTTCTAGGTCTGTCACTCTTCTAATTTTCGCATAATCTGGAATCTCAAACGTTGGGACATAGGCTGATAGATTTGTTCTTGACACTTGACCGATAATCCAGTAAGTTTGCGAGTTATCATAATCACCATAATAAATGCCTGTTGTAGGAAGTACATTGATGATACGTGTTGATGGATACATCAAATAATCAACATAACTTAATTCATCAATTTCTACAACGTCAACAATCGTATCGAACCCAGCAAATACGGTTTCAGAAACAAACATGATATTTTTTAGTAAACTATCATCATTTTTTAGTTTAATGATGGTCACAGATTCGAAAGTCTTTTGCCATGTTAATAATTGACCTAAAACAGTTTGTTCTCTACTAAATGAAGCAGAAACTGTGTATGTTCCAATTGGAATTCGTTGATTAAAATCAACTTCAGTCCCAATTTTATATAATGGTCTAATGAAATAATCCAAATCCTCTATTGCCATCATTTCTCCTGGTGAAGGAATGAAATTGACATTCACATCAATCATTTCATCTGGACTAAAGTACATCCGATTTAATGCATATTCCAATCTTAAGGTAGGAGCATCATTATAGTTCATATAAAGATTAGTTAATGGTCTTTGGATCTCTCCACCATTTACGTAAACAAAGTTAGCTAAGCTTATTGGTTCTAATTCTTGTAACGTATGAGTAAATGTCGCACTTGTGATGCCATCTTCAGCTAAGATGTGATAGGTAATAATATATTGATAACGATTTAACAAAGACTCATCAATGTCGATATCAATCGATTCAATTTTTGAAAATGGTGATATCACTAAGCCTTGTACATATGAAGGTAGGTTCTGTCCACTTAATTCATCAAACCCAATGTCGATTAAGCTACTTAGATTCGAGAAATTGACAAATGAAGTGTATACATCACTTGGATTATAATAAATGCCATATGGAATCTCATGTGAAATTTGTGAATCTTCATCATCAATCATATATAGATCATCTCTAAATGTCATCTCACGAATTTTAGCTTCGTTACTTGGTGTCTTCGTAAAATGGATACTGGCGACTTGTCCAGTCATAAGGGTCATCTTTAAAATATAATCAGAAGCCGGCATGAGATCACTAATCGTTAGTGTCGTTTCAACGTAACCTTCACCCCAAACACCAGTTAAGTTATTAAAATCATTGGTGTTAATCACAA
>JBAYCS010000171.1:0-2949 GCA_041668625.1 Acholeplasmataceae bacterium
ATCAGCGATTTTGACAACTTTGAAGCCAAATTGATGGATGCTTTTTTACCAAGACCAGCAGATTTAAATCGTCATTTTAAACAATTATATAAAGATGCCCCTATATATGCGACAAACTACTTTTATCATCTGTCACAAAAATCTAATTATATAAAAACAAAAAGAATGGAAAAAAATATCCATTTTCAATACGAGGGTCAATATGCTCCTTTAGATATATCGATTAACTTAAGTAAACCCGAAAAAGATCCACTTCAAATTGCAATGAAACATCAATCAGATGAATTTGACTATCCAAAATGTCCTCTTTGTATGGAAAACGTAGGATTTTATGGGAATGATGATCATGCTTCAAGAAGTAATCACCGAGTTGTTTCAATAACCATTAATCACGAAAAAGATGCATGGGGATTCCAATATTCTCCATATTCATATTTCAATGAACATGCAATTATTCTTAAAAAAGAACACATTCCAATGCAAGTTAATTCAACAACATTTGATGAGTTGATTGATTTTATCAATCGCTTTCCACACTATTTTATTGGTTCTAATGCAGGACTACCCATTGTTGGTGGTTCGATTTTAAACCATTATCATTTTCAAGGAGGAAGAGCTTCTTTTCCAATTGAAAAGGCAAAAGTACTATCTCACTATAAGAAAGCGAAAGTCGAAATTGAAATATTAGATTGGCCACTTTCTGTTATCAGAGTTGTGGGTAATAATGAGTACAAGGTACTTGATATGGTAAATCAAATTACGAATTATTGGAAAGATTATACAAATCCAGATTTATCAATTTTTGCATATACAGAAGTTCCACACAATACGGTTACTCCGATTGTAAAACTTCACGAGAGTAAGTATCATTTCTACATTGTTTTGAGAAATAATTTAACTACAAAAGACAGACCATATGGTCTTTTTCACCCCAGAGAATCATATTTTCATATAAAAAAAGAGAATATTGGACTAATTGAAGTGATGGGTCTTGCTATTTTACCGGGAAGATTAAAAACCGAACTAGATGAAATTAAGAATATTCTATTAAATAATGAGAATTTAGAAAACTATCCTCATTTGAAATATCATCGGGATTGGATTTTATCGATGCAAAGGATGGAATTTGATAAAGATAGCATCGATGAGTTTTTACATGAACAAGTTGGTTTAATCTTCGAAAAAGTATTAGAAGACTGTGGCGTCTTTAAAAAAACAGACCAAAAAGAATTTATTCAGTTTGTCGAAAAAGCAATCTTATAAACAATAAGACAAAAGAAATGATCACATTGATTTTTCTTTTATAAACAGACAAAATATGATATAATTAATATTCACGTGGGGTGAAATCATGAGTAAAGATCAAACAAAATTAGTGAAAGAAATTACCAGTAGAGATGCGGATTTTGCACAATGGTACACAGATGTCTGCAGAAAAGCAGAATTGATGGATTATACTGATGCAAAAGGATTTATTATTTATCGTCCATATGGGTATGCCATTTGGGAAAATATCCAAAAATATATGGATTTTGAGTTTAAAAAAACAGGACATGAAAATGTATACATGCCGCTATTGATACCGGAATCTTTATTTATGAGAGAAGCTGATCACGTGAAAGGCTTCGCTCCTGAAACTGCCATCGTTACAATTGGCGGGAAAGAAGAGCTAACCGAAAGACTAATCATTCGTCCAACTTCGGAAGTATTATTTTGTGAACACTATAGTAAGATTGTCTCATCTTACAGAGACTTGCCAAAAAAATATAATCAATGGTGCAGTGTTGTTAGATGGGAAAAAACAACAAGACCATTTTTAAGAGGTTCCGAATTTTTATGGCAAGAAGGACATACCATTCATGCTACAGAAAAGGAAGCTCGAGAAGAAGTTTTAGGAATGCTTGATATATATAATAACGTTGGAAAAGACTTATTGGCTATTCCATTTATAACTGGTAAAAAAACAGATAAAGAGAAGTTTGCTGGAGCAGAAGAAACTTATACAATTGAAGCATTGATGCATGATGGAAAAGCATTACAAAGTGGAACAACTCATTACTTTGGAACTGGTTTTGCAAAAGCATTTAACATTCAATTTCAAGATAAAGATGGTGGCTTAAAAACAGTTTTTCAAACTTCATGGGGATTATCCACAAGATTAATTGGGGCCATTATCATGGTTCATGGAGATGATTCTGGATTAGTACTACCTCCATATGTTGCTCCCGTTCAAGTATTAATTGTGCCTATCCAACAACATAAAGAAGGCGTTTTGGATGAAGCAAATAAATTATTTAACGAAATAAGTAATGCAGGATTTAGAGTCCGCTTAGATGATTCTGACAAGTCTCCTGGCTGGAAATTTGCAGAAGCTGAGATGAAAGGTATTCCTGTTCGAATTGAGCTTGGTCCAAGAGATCTTGAAAACGGGGAATGTGTTGTTGTCACAAGATATAATGGTGAAAAGAAAAATGTAGCCATATCTGCTGTTGTAAGCCAATTACCAGAACTGCTAAAGACTATCCATCAGGAGATGTATGACGTTGCACTGGAAAATGTGAATAACAATACTAGGCCTGCATTAACATATGACGAATTTAAAGATATTATCGAGCATAAACCAGGATATGTTAAAATGATGTGGTGTGGTGAACAAGCTTGTGAAGATAAAATCAAAGAAGATACAACAGCCACTGCAAGGTGTATTCCTTTTGTTCAAGAACACCTCGGCGATACGTGTCCTGTTTGTGGAAAAAAAGCAGTTAAGGAAGTATTATTTGCAAAAGCTTATTAATAAAAAGAAGACATATCACTTAGATATGTCTTTTTGCTTGAATACATTATTTCCTACGGAATCATAGGCAACAATAACAGGGAAATCTTCAACGTATAGTTCGCGGATTGCTTCACTTTGTAACTCATCATATAAAATCACTTTGGATGATTTAA
>JBAYCS010000172.1:0-2928 GCA_041668625.1 Acholeplasmataceae bacterium
CATCACCACCATATCTAAACACTAAGTCTTGTTTGCGGATCCAAGCTTTAACATTTTGAGCCACAAGCTTTAAATACTTATCACCACACGCATGACCATATAAATCATTAATGCGTTTAAAACCATCTATATCAAAATACATTATCATAGGTGACTGTCCATCTTTTTTAAACTGTTCAAACCGAATATTTAAAATCTCTTCTGCAGCACTTCGACTTAAAACTCCAGTTAGTGCATCAAAGTTGATGCGATTTTGGAGAATTCGTTTTTCATCTTCATGCTCTCTATTTTTAATATATTGGCTAGCAACGTAAGTGGAAATTAAAATTAATGCCAATATAATAATGAACAAAAGTATAAAATAAAGTGCTAAATCTTTACTAAGCTGGTTAACACTTGTAATATATGCATCAATATCATCAATATAAATACCCATTGCGATAATCCAATCAAAACGTTCATATAATTTAGCATAGGTGAGTTTCTCTGATATCTCATCGGTGGCGAGTTTTTTAAAATAATACGTGAAAAACACTTCACCGTCATCTTTGACTCCTTCTAATTCTTCCAAATAAGGAAAATTCCCTTTAATATCCGTCATTGATGTCGATAAATAAATCCCTTCTTCTGCATTCGGATGAATTCTTCGAATGGCATAATTATCTCCGCCATCATAATCGATGATTTCATTTACCCACATATAAGCGTCATACTGATATAAAGCATCGTGAATTTGGTTATACATTTGATTTTTTATCGATAATTCAATCCATTGGTTAGTTACACCCATAAAGAACGTATATTCACCATTTTCACCATATTGCATTGCTAAATACTTATCGATAACGATATCTGAAACGGTATCATCGTTTTGATAAACAATCACTCCATTTTTCCATAAAATAGCATCATAAGCTTCAAGCACAGATTGATTCTCAAAATAAATTTGAAATGAATCTTCGAAATCAATTTCCTTCGTTGAATCTAGTGCTTCAAAAAACAAAATCACCTGATTAATTTCTACTTCCTGATTATTAACAGCAATCTCTAATCTCGTATCAATATTTCTAATAAAGTTATTGACGTGGTCATATAAATAACTCTTTTTTAAATCATAAACGCTTTGATGTGTGTTTTCTGCATAAATTTCACTCACTTGATTAATCGTAAAAATAAAGAGCGTGCTTGCTATAAGCATCGCTAAAATTAGTAATATGATGTTGGCTAATCTATAATATCTCTTGAACATTCCATCACATCATTTCTTACCTCAATTATAGCACAAAAAAATGCGCATTAAATAAAACTATATGCGCATTTTTTTCATTTATTTTTTTGAAGTCTCAATCATAAGTTTCGTTAACGCAGATGAAAACTCACTCGCATCTTCAATGGGGAGCCCTTCAAGAAGTAACGCTTGGTGATAAAGAATCGTTGCATAATCATTCACTGATTCCTTATCTCTTAAATAAATGTTTTCAATTGATTTAAAAAGTTCATGATCCGGATTAATTTCTAAGATTCGTTCAGCTTTAATCTCTTGGCTATTAGGCATTGATTTCAATACTTTTTCCATTTCCAAACTTAAACCTTCACCTGATACAAGACAAACAGGAGATTCTTTTAATCGGTAAGATAATTTAACGTCTTTTACTTTATCTTTTAAGATCTTTTTCAAAGCTTTCAAAATATCTTTATGTTCTTTTTCTTGATCTTTAAGTGCATCTTTTTTTGTTTCATCTATAAGATCGGTATCTGCATTTTGAACCGACTTAAATGGCAAATCTTGATATGATTGCATCATTTGAATCATAAATTCATCAATATCATCCGTAAATAAGAGCACTTCCAAGTCTTTTTCTACCATTAAATCCATTTGAGGAAGTTTTAAGATAGTTTCTTTAGATTTACCTGATGCATAATAAATTGCTTTTTGATCAACTTGTTTATGTTCTATATATTCACTTAATGTGATATAGTCATCAGACTTATTTGTTTTAAATAAAATTAATTCTTGTAGTTTTTCTTTGTTCATCCCAAATTTGTCATAGATACCATATTTTAAAGCGTGCTTATAGGCATCAAAAAACTCAATATACTTGGTCCTTTCATGCTTTAACATATTTTCTAGTTCACTCTTAATTTTTTTCTCTAAATGTTCCGCTATTTTTTTAAGTTGTCTGTCGTGTTGCAAGAGTTCTCTAGAAATATTAAGTGATAGATCTGCAGAATCGACTAATCCTTTTACGAATCTAAAATGATCCGGAACTAAGTCTTTATTTTTATCTTGAATAAATACACCTTTTGAATATAGCTGCAAACCTTTCTCATACGATTCAGCATAAAAATCATAAGGTGGTTTTTTTGGAATAAAAAGTAATGCTGTATAAGTTAGCATACCTTCGACATTTGTATGAATAACTTTTAAAGGGTCTTCATAATCTGAAAACTGATGTTTATAAAATCCGTTCAAATCTTCTTCTTTTACATCATTTTTTGATCTTTTCCAAATTGGAACCATTTGATTGAGCGTTTCTTTTTCTTGAATCTTCTTGTCGTCTTTTGTTTGCTCAACCATCATGTTGATTGGATATCTTACATAATCACTATATTTTTTTACTAGTGTTCTTAAATGATAAGTTTTCGTAAATTCTGAAAAATTCTCTTCTTTTTCTTCATCATCTTCTCGCAAGTGAAGAGTAATGGAAGTTCCAATCGATTCTTTATCAATTTCATCAATGGTATATGTTGATTCTCCATCTGATATCCATCTGTATCCTTTATCACTATAGGGAGATTTAGTTTCAACAACGACCTCTTTTGCCACCATAAAAGCACTATAAAATCCAACCCCAAATTGACCAATAATTTCTAGGTCTTTTTGATTCGTCTTCTCCATGAAAGCTTTTGAACCACTTTCAGCAATCG
>JBAYCS010000173.1:0-2921 GCA_041668625.1 Acholeplasmataceae bacterium
ATGGATGAGTGGTCCACTCATTTTAAGTAATTGATAAGACTTCATATACATAAAATATGGAATCAGTTGAGATGTTCCATCAATAAACATGATTTCGATCGGAAAAGATTGGTAAATATAGGGCTCATCATCAAAATATAGATAAAGCGTGTCATCTTTTATTTGAAAGGATTCAGAAAACGTAAAACCGTCAAAAAAACCTTTGATCTCATGTTTTAGCGTATAAAACCCGATTTCGACACATCCAACACGTTCAAAAATGGATTGGTCGACTTTAATACCGGACAATAAAGACCAATCCAAGTGTCCTTCTAATGGTTTACTAGGTGAGATCGAAACTTTTCCAATCGATAGAGCAAACGATGTTCCATTCTTTAAATCAATCGATAATTTTACATCATCCATCATGATTGTTTGATCAAATGAAGGAAGGCTTAAGTCATAGATATAAATTTCATAAGTTTGATTTAAGTAACTTTCTGTTCCATGATAATCAATATTGATGAGTTCCACATTCATTTTCTCATCTTTAGTTACATGGTTTAAAGATACATTTTCTATCCCATCAATATAGATTAGCGGATGATTTTTACCCATCATATAAATGGGGATTTTAAGTGATGGACGATCATCCATCACCACATAAGCTGTATCAATGGTTAATATTCTAGGTTCAACTTTTGTTTGATCAAGATAAATTAAAAAAGATAATAATCCACCAACTACGAGAATAAGACTATATATCATAACTTTTTTCATATTCTCACCTTCTCTAATCGTTGGTATTGCGTGGTCACTAAAAAGATTTCATATCCACCTCGCATGGTTCTAATAAACCCCCAATAAAAAGCTGCAACCCCATTAGTGATCTTTCCCTCACCATAAATATAAAGGTCAACTCTAGTTCCTGGATCCACTTTTAGTTTAATTTCATAAGTTTCACTTTCTTCTTTCGTATTTGTGTAATCAGATGATAGTTTAAGTGATCCGTCTAAATTATTTTTAAAGCCTTGTTTATCTCCAGTACTCTTAAATCCAATCGAACCAGTTGCTGATAAAGCAATTTTTTTTGTTTCTTTTTTTGTGTACTTATACGTATAATCAATCGCAGTATATCCATCATTATGATAAGAAAAAAGTGTCTCAGTGATGTAATAAACTTTACTATCTCGATTCACTTCATAGATTTGCCATCCAATGAATTTCCTTTTACTCACCTTATCATAATAATTCTTATAATCCTCATCTGTAAAATCTGAGAGTAATTGACCATCCTCCATGGTCAAACTTTCATAGCTTTTATAATTAGATGAAGCATGACTAATAAAGGGTATGACCATACATAGACTAAGTGTAAGTAAACAAAATAATATGATTTTCATATTTATTACCTCCTAACCTATGTTAGGAATAAATGTTTAAATTTACTCTAAAAAAAAAGACTCTAATTTAGAGTCATTTCTTCATTTGATGTTCAATATCATGAACTGATTTTAAAATATCTTTTGTTAAATTGATTGCGCCATCTTTCGTGACTAAGATGTCATCTTCAATTCGAATACCGATGCCTTCTTCAGCAATGTATAAACCAGGTTCAACGGTAATAATCGCCCCTTCAGGAATAGGTTTTGCATAATTTCCAACATCGTGGACATCAAGTCCAAGATAATGTCCTAAACTGTGATAATAATATTTATTAATATCTTCATCTTTTTCAATTAACCCAAGACGTTTAGCGCCATCAATGAGGATTTGTTTACCAAAATCATTAAATTCTTTAAGTGTTTTCCCTGCTTTAAGCCATTCAATCGTTTTTTCATTTGCTTCTAAAACAACTTCATAGACTTCTTTTTGACGCTTTGTAAACTTGCCATTGACTGGATAAGTTCTTGAAACATCAGATGCATATTGTTCATATTTAACACCTAAGTCAAATAAGACTAAATCACCGTCTTTAATTTCATCACTATTATTGACATAATGTAAGACAGTCGCATTTTTACCACCTGCAGCAATCGTATCAAATGATGGTGTGGTTCTATGCATATTTAAAACGTAATTGTAGCTTGCTTCAGCTTCAAATTCCTTGATACCAGGTTTAAGATGTTTTTGCATAAACTCTAACGCTTTTTTAGTAATATCAGAAGCCTTTTGAATCATAAGAACTTCATCTTGGTCTTTGATGGTTCTAAGCTCTGCTAAGATCATTTGATTAGTCTTGATGGATAATGCAGGATAGAGTTTTGATAATTTCTTTTGGTAAGTCATGGCATCCGTTGGACTTTGAGTGACACTTTGACGTTCTAAATCAAAATATGAAACATCAATCAGTCCGAATATGGCACGTCTAGATACTTGTAGTAATTGGCTTACGAATGTGTCTAGTGTTTTGATATCTCTAACGTTTTCCAACTTGATTTGGCTGATCTTTGAAGCTTCTTCAAACGATAAACCTGCACCATCCCATAATGCTTTAATGGGATCATACCCTTCAATAAATAAGTAACTTTCAGCCTGTTTTTCACCCTTAGCAATAAGTAATACAGCTTGTTCTTGATTGATTCCGGATAAATAGTAAAAGTTACGATTAACTTCAAATGGATAATGTTGATCTGCAGATTTTTGTGGTGCATGACCTGCAAAAAAGAAACTTAAACTTTGGTCTAGTACTTCTTGTACATAATTTTGTCTTCTTTGTTCAAAATTCATTGATTTTCTCCTTATTCGATACGTTCAATATCTTGTTTTATTTTTTGATTAATGCCATCAACAAATGCTTTTGCATCACTCATTGATTTGCCTTTAGTTCCATAATAAATCTTAATTTTCGGTTCAGTACCTGATGGTCTAAAAACAATCCATGTATCATTTTCGTAAACATATTTTAAGACATTGGATGTTGGATAGTCAAGTTCCATAAC
>JBAYCS010000174.1:0-2903 GCA_041668625.1 Acholeplasmataceae bacterium
AAAACATTATTGTTAATAACTAATCTTGTAAGAAAGACACAACCGGGTCTTATTGTGATTACAGGAGATTTGACAATGCATGCTTCAAGTAGAAAGTTATATGATTTGCTTGGCAGATTTCTTGAGGGATTTAAAATTCCTTGGACATTTGTTTTTGGGAATCATGACACAGAAGGTGGCGTTCCAAAAGGTGAGTTAGTAGAAGTGATGAAAAATTTTGAACATTGTCTTTTTGAAGTCGGTGATTCTACTTGCCATGGAGTTGGTAATTATCAATATTTTGTATTTAAAAAAAATGAAGAAGCGGTTTCTAACTTGTTTTTCCTTGACTCAAATGAGACAAGGATTGATCATATCGATGATTTAGATATTTGGAGTTATGATTATATATACAAAGATCAAATTGATTGGTATAGAAATAAAATTGAAGAATCAGTTATTATGTTTAAAAGAACTGTGCCTAGCCTTGTATTCTTTCACATTCCTTTGGTTGAATATAAAGAAATAGAAAACATGCCAAATAAAAAGTATTCAGGCTTTTTTAATGAACCCATTTCTTGCTCGAAATATAATACAGGCTTTTTTAACGAAATGAAATTACTTGGTAGTACAAAAGCCGTTTTTGTTGGGCATGATCATTACAATGATTTTGCATTTGAAAAAGATGGAATCATACTCGCTTTTGGTAGGGTTACAGGGTACTATGAGTATGGACATATTCCATATGAAAAAGGCGCTCGATTGATAAAAATGAAAGAAGACGGTACCTTTAATACATCAATTATCTTAGAATCTGAAGTATAAATATTATATATTTTATGTTTAGAGCACTCAGTGAGTGCTCTTTTAATGGAAAGTATGTATTACGCTGTGGTTTTAATATAAAATCTAGTATAATGTTCATATATTAAGTAAGGAAATACACTATGAAAAAACCATTAATAATTGTGCTCGTTCTTGCGGCGCTAGAAGGACTTATTCATAATATTGGTCATCCAGTAACTCCAGCATTTGTGACTAGTTTAGGTATACCTGACAAAATGTTCGGTGTTTTTTTTGCATCGATGTCCCTTGGCTTAATGATTGGCGGACCAATTTTTGGAACTTTGGGCGACAAATACAAAAAAAATAAACTAATATTTTGGGGACTTATTGTTTATAGTATTGGTCAAGCTGCATTTGGGCTGGTAGGTAATATGTATTTTATGACGTTCTTTCGCGTTGTTTCTGGACTAGGCGTTGCAGGAATTCTTACTTTGTTTGTGAGTCATGTAATTGAAATATCACAAAAAGACAAACGTGCTAAAAATCTAGCTTTGCTTGCGGCCACAATTACCCTATTTGCTAGTGTAGGATATAAACTTGGTGGCTTTTTGAATGGGAATCCTTTTTTTATCTCATTGTTAAGAACGGATATTTATTCAAACATTTTCGTGATTCAAGGTGTTCTAAATGTGGGGTTCGCGTTCCTTGTCCTTATTTTTCTTAAAGAACCAGTAAAAGTCAAATCACATAAAAATCATACCGCTTGGTTTTCTTCATTTCGTAAATTAAAGGAACTTGATTCTTCTTTTTTGATTTTCCTATTTGCGATTGCGTTTATTTCAATTGGCGCGACAAATCTAAGTAAATATATTGATGTCTATTTTAATGAACTTGGATACTCTCCAAATGAGCTTGGATCCTTTGTGCTAGTTACCGGTATCTTTTCTGTTCTTTCTAGTTTATTTTTGGTACCTTTCCTCATTAAGTATAAAAGAGAGCTTAAGGTAATGATTATGATTCAAATTGTAAGTTCTATTATTGTGTTTATCGCATTTAGGCAAAGTCAGTTTCTCATCGCAATGTATACAATTTATATGATTTATATTATCCTTCGTGCTGTATATTTGCCGTATGAACAAAACTTTATTTCTGAATATGCAGAAGAAGGTTCTATTGGTACAATTATGGGCGTCAGACAATCTTTTTTAGCTATAGGGATGATTTTAGGACCAGTGATTGCAGGATATTTATACGAGGTAAATCCTCTATATGTATTTGATCTGTCTGCCTTAATGTTTTTGATTGGATTTATTCTATTTCTAATTGTTTATTGGAAAATGAAAAAAAATGAAAAGTCTCGCCATACGCTTAATTAAAAAACGTTGTAGAAAAGTTTTAGATATCGATAAAATTTCAAAATTCGATATTGCACTTTTTTACTTCATCGGTTACTATATAAACAATAGGCTTAGTTAGGTAAATAGGGGCATATATGAATAAAGCAAAAAGTGAAGCAATCTTAAGAATCCCATTGATAATCGAAGTAATAAAGAAATATTATACAAAGTCCATTTTATCTGTTTTATATCTTGGCGGCGGATCATATGGATTTGTCTATAAAGTAACCTTTGAAAACAGTATTCTACCAGTAGTTGTTAAAGGATATAGAGTTTTCGGTATGCATAGAACAGAAAAATTTCAAGTGGAATTATTAAGCAAAAATACGTCCGTTAAAATGCCTGAAATTTATCATGTTCATGACCATACAAACGAAGTCCCATTCGATGCTATTATCATGGAATATATTGAGGGCGTAGATGGATTTACAACACCTTCATTACTATTAAAAAACGCTTCATCAAGGAAAGCATTTGCTAGAGAAGTAGTTGACGGAATGATTCAAATCCATTTGGCAAAAAACAAGAAGTTTGGCTATGTCGAAAATCCAATTTATGATACTTGGCAAGAATTTTACTTAACCATTGTTCGTTTTGTCCAAGAAGGAACTACTAAGTTATTAGAAGACAATAAGATTAATCCAAAATATGCAAAAATGATGAATTATATCACATCGATTTTTGACCAAGTATTTGATGAGAGAATCGAAGAAGCGACCTTAACACATGGTGATTTAAACG
>JBAYCS010000175.1:0-2894 GCA_041668625.1 Acholeplasmataceae bacterium
CACCTGAGCAAGCAAACGAAACGATAGAAGCGATTCGTGAAGTTATGAAATCACTTTATGGTGACAAGATTAGCAATCAACTCCGTATTTTATATGGTGGATCCGTAAATCCAAAAAATATAGATAGTTTGATTGCGATGCCTCACATTGATGGTGCACTTGTTGGTGGAGCTTCACTTGATCCAAATTCATTTTTGACATTAGCTAAAGCAGCACTTAAGAAATAGGGGAAACTCTATTTTTTTTATATTTAAGCATAAAAAAAAGATGATTTCGTTTTGAAATCATCTATTTTTAATTATCTACTGTAGAATTCAACAATTAATTGTTCATTAATTTCTGTTAAGAATTCATTACGTTCTGGTAAACGAACGAATGTACCAGTCATTGTATCTTTATCTAAAGATACGTATTCAACAGATGCATATTGAGCTTCGAGTGCTTCTTGAACTACTTTTAAGCTCTTTGAAGTTTCACGGAAACTAATTTTTTGACCTGGAACTAAACGGTACGATGGAATATCTACCTTTTTACCATCTACTAAGAAATGACCGTGATTGACGAGTTGGCGAGCTTGTGAACGCGTACGTGCGAATCCTAAGCGATAAACCACATTGTCAAGACGAGATTCTAAGAGACGTAAGAAGTTTTCACCGTGTTTACCTCTAATTTTAGCTGCTTCGTCGAAAGTCTTTCTAAATTGTTTTTCTGAGATGCCATAAGTGAAACGCACTTTTTGCTTTTCATGTAATTGTGTACCATAATCGCTTAATTTAGAACGACGTTGACCGTGTTGACCTGGAGCATATGGACGTTTCTTTAATTCTTTTCCAGTTTCTGAAATTGAATAACCTAAACGACGTGATATTTTCCAAGATGGTCCTGTATAACGTGACATAATTTTTACCTCCTTTTTATTTTTGGTGGCAAAAACTGCAAAAGTATTTTCATAAACTGTATCCCGATGTTCTGTTCACCTTAAAGCAGAAAGGTTACTAAGGGCGCCATTTGGTAGGGATCTCTTGTCTATGAAGCATTCGCCTGCTTTTTACCGACTGATTTATTTTACCCTATAGGGTATCATTTGTCAATTGATTTTATTAAGATCTCAACAAATGATTCGAAGAACGATACTAAATCTTGATCGAAGCGATTAAAAATAGGGCTATCAACATCTAAAACACCATACAATTTGTTCTTAAGTATAATCGGGACAACGACTTCGGATCGACTGTGACTATCACATGCAATGTGATTTTCATGGCTTAAGACATCATCAATAACAAGGGTTTGTCTTTTAATTGCTGCTTCGCCACAAACGCCTTTACCAAGTTCAATCGTTGAACATGCAACTCTTCCTTGAAAAGGTCCTAAAATGAGTCTTTTCCCATCATAAAGATAAAATCCTGCCCAGTTAAGTTGTTCAATGTTTTCAAATATAAATGCTGATGCATTTGATAAAACGGAAATTTCTGTAGGTTGAGCTTCTAATAAAGCTTCAAAAGATTCTAATAATAATTGATTTTTCATATGTTCACCACCAAGAAATATTATAGCATATATGGTAAAATAGAACATGGTGATTACATGGAGAAAAAAATTTTAGTTCGCTTCGGTGATTTAATGCTGAAGGGTAAGAATATCGGTTATTTCATTAAGCGTTTGCACGCTCATGTGAGATTGAAATTAAGTGCATATGATATACAGGGTGAATATCGACATGATCGAATTTTTATTGATTACAAAGAAAAAGATGAACAGGCCATTATCAATGATTTAAAAACCATTCAAGGGATTCATTCGTTTAGCATCGTTTATGTTTCTAATCCAGACATTGAATCGATGACTACGTGTGGAACTTATGTTTTAGATACAGAAGCAACCACACCCATGATCACGATTAAAATCGAATCTAAGCGTGTTGATAAGATGTTTCCATATACGAGCCAAGAGTTGTCCAAGATGATTTCAGGACCGATTTTAGCTGCAGCTAAACGCAAATACATCGTTGATGTACATCATCCAGAAGAAGTATTGAATATTGAAGTAAGGAAAGACCATGCTTACATTTATTTGAAACAAATTAAAGGGGCTGGTGGATATCCCTATGGTACCGGTGGAAAAGCACTTTTGATGATGAGTGGTGGTATTGATAGTCCAGTTGCTGGATACTTAGCGATGAAACAAGGAATTGATTTAGAGCTTATTCATTTTGAATCAACGCCACTTACACCGATAGAGTCTGCTCAAAAAGTGATTGATCTTGCTAAAAAATTAAGTTCCTATACACTCACCGGGAACATCCGTTTACATGTTGTTCCATTTAAAGATATTCATGAAGCTATATTAACTCACATATTTGATCCATATATCATTACTGTCATGCGACGGATGATGTATCGAATTGCTGAAAAACACGCTAAAAAAACTAAAAATCTAGCACTTATCAATGGTGATTCAATTGGTCAAGTTGCGAGTCAAACCTTACAAAGTTTAGGTGTTGTTGAAGCAGTGACCAAGCTTCCTATCTTAAGACCTTTAGTGACAATGGACAAAACTGAAATTATTAAGATTTCAAAATCCATCGATACCTTTAACATTTCAATTAAACCATTTAATGATTGCTGTAGTATTTATTTACCAAAAGCGCCAGTTACTAAACCGATGGAAGTTTATGCGAAAAAATATGAAGCATCTTTTGATTATGAGAAAATGATTTTAGATACCGTAAAACAAATAAAAACGATTGATATATCTAAAGATTTATTTTTAGATTTAAGTCATTATGGCTTTTCAGTGGTAGAAGCTATTGATGCCTATATTAAAGAAAGAAGTGATGCAATTGATCACATCGAAACAAAACGCGAAATTTAAATATTGGATGAAATTAAAAA
>JBAYCS010000176.1:0-2890 GCA_041668625.1 Acholeplasmataceae bacterium
AATAAAATCAAGTTTTCAAATTGCTTTCTTGAATAAAGTTTGATATAATTTGTTGTGATGTAGTATATGAAAGCGTTTAAATTGTTAAAAAAATAAAATGTTTTACTAAACAAAGCGTTTTCATATTGAAAATAAACGAAAAAAAAGATAAAATATGCTAACATCGACACAAATTGAAGGAGAAATAAAAATGAAGAGGAGTACAAAAATTTTTACATTAGTACTATTAATGGCTTTTGCTTTCACATTATCAGCTTGTAGCTCTAAATTAGAATCAATCAGCATTTCTGATCAAGTAGTAGCAGCGGCGGTCGAAGATGGAAAAGTAGAAATTAGTGAGTTGAAATTAACGTTAAATTTAAAAAATGGAACAAATGAACAAGTTGAAGTTACCGCAGAGATGATTACTAGCGGTGATATCACAAAATTAACAAGTCCAGGTAGTTATGATTTAACTTTTTCATATGAAGGCTTAGAAGTGGTTGTTACTTTTGTGATTCCTAATCCATCAGTAATAGGGATTGCAGTTGATAACAACAGTGTTACAGAAGCACAAAAGAAGGAAATATTCGATTTGAATGATATTATTGTAAAGGTAATCTATTCTGATGGGATAGAAGAACTGATTAACTTAACAGAAGATATGTTATCTGAAGAAGATTTGTTGAAACTACGAACAACAGGAGAGCAAATAGTTGGCGTTGATTATCAAGGAGCAGTTGCAACTTTTTATATTAATGTACCAACCTCTGTTTTAGTATCTTTACAAGTAAATGAAGAAAGTATTTTATCAGCATATAGCGAAGCAACTTTTAATTATAAGAACATTCTGATTGATATGATATATTCAACTGGTGAAATTAAATCAACACCCATTACGTTACGTATGATGAATGGCAGTGATTATATTAGTTTGTATCTACAAGGCGAACATACTATTACACTCAATTATGGAGGAATAAGCAGTAGTTTTATTGTGAATGTACCAAATGATAAATTTGTTAATTTGACACAACTGAATTCAATCGCTGATGGTGAAATGGTAGTTGTGAAGGCATACAGTACTTATTATTTAGGAAGCACACTATACATTTATGATGCCAACATGGCAACTACAGCCGTATCAGCCACGGCATCCATCATGACAACAAATGATGCAATTTTATGTGAAGGTAAAGAAGTAATCATAAGTGGAGTAAAAACCACTATTGGTGATCGAGCAGGAATTAAGAGTATTAGTGGTATTTTAAGTACAAATCAACAAGATCAAGTTAGCAATACCAAAATGAGCAATCTATCTCAAAGTCAACTTGATGATAACATCTATAAATATGTTGATTTCACAGCTCTAAAGGTTAATAGCAAGCCAACCATTTTTGATGATGACAAAAATGTTATATTTGAAGTTACTGATGGTACTAATGTTATGAAAATTTTAGTTCCTAAAGATGAAGAAGATGGATTTAGTCAAAAAATCTTTATCACTCTAAGTGAATTAGTTATCAACCACGAATTGGTTCTAAACAATATTTTACCTACCAATTTGGATGGTGAAAAAGTTCTATATATAACAAGAAAATCAAAAGTAGATTATATACCGGTGGTTCATGAATACCAAAAGCCAACAGGAGAAGTTGATAATCTAGAATTTAGTCATTTCCTTGATGATATGTTCTTATATTATTTGGGAGATTCTCCGTTCAATGTCAACTATTTGATTTATGATGTTGAAGCATTTGATATTAAATATGGAACAGATTTAGCAAACGCTCCAGTTGTACCAACAACGGCATATGATATGAGTCCTGAAGCAGAAATTGATTACTATGATGAACTAATAGTTAAAAAAGCTCAATTAATGGTCTTTAATCGTGATGATTTATCGAGTAGTCAAAAATTAGCTTATGATGTAATTTTAGATTACATTAATCGTAATTTGAAATATTTTGAATTTACTGACCAAGGAGAAAATATCTATTTCTATTATGGAACACAACTTGGTAGTTATCTTGGTTACCAAGCGCAATTACCATCAATTATAGCTGAGTATCGTTTCGATAATAAGCGAGACATTGAAAATTATTTTCAATATTTAATCACAACACAAGCCGACTTTGAAGCGCTATTTATGTTTGAGATGGCAAAAATAACAGCAGGAAAAGGGAATCCAATGACTGATTTTGTGATTGATTTGGTCATTGAACAATGTGATGCGTTTATCGAAGCAGAGGGTGAAAACTATTTAATCACTGTCTTTAATGATCGAATCGATTCTTATGATTTTCTAACAACAACAGAAGTTGAAGAGTACAAAGCAAGAAATGCACAATATGTGAATGAAAATTTTGTTGCTGCTTATGTATGGCTAAAAAATAACTTATTACAATTAAAAGCAGCAAACAATGATGAGCTAAAAGGATCATTATCGGATACTGAAATTGGAAAGAAATATTATGAAATTATGTTTCAAAGAAAATGCGGTTCAGATATGACAATTCCTGAATTGATTACCTACATTGAAGCTAAAATTGCTGAAGCAGAGAGCTATGCAGCGTATTATACGGAATATAGTGGTAATTTAATGGAGGATGCTAATTTAATTATTTATGATGATAAAGAAAAAATTGAATATTATCCATCACTAAATGGTGTAATTCCTTTCTTACAAGAAGCTGTAAAAGCTGATTTTCCTGAGTTACCAGTTGAATTGGTATTTGGTAAAGATATCGTTGTGAAAGAGGTGGCTCCAGCGTTGCAAGAAAACTCATCACCAGCGTTTTATCTGACATCACCAATTGATGCAAACACCTCGGAAGTCTTTTACATTAATCCACCAGATTTTAGTGAAGTTGATGATTATATGTTTACAACAATCACTCATGAAGCGTGG
>JBAYCS010000177.1:0-2887 GCA_041668625.1 Acholeplasmataceae bacterium
CACTTACAGCATGTAGTTCTCCATATTCATCCATATCATATGTTTTTTTACAATGGTTACACGTAATGGTATGCCCTTTTGAATCCATTTCATGTTCAGTTAAGCAAGATGGGCATTGATATAAGACTTTATGAATTTTTTCAGCACGATATTCCTCGGTAATCTTAATTTGATTATCTTTTTGCCATTTATATTCATCATACTGAAATGCTTCATGAATTCGTTTATTAATTTCATCAACCGATAACGTTAGAATTTCTTCTTTTGTAATAATCTGAGTCATATCAGCAGCAAGCGGAACTTTTCTCATCTTTAAATTCCACACAGGTTGTGTTAAATAATTCCCATGCATATTTAAAACCACGACAGGATGTTTTAAAACTTTACACATTTTAGCTAAAGAATCCGGTAGGATGGCTGTTGTTCCAATTAGTGAATATCTTGCTTCAGGATACACTGCAACGATATTTTTTAAGTTTTCTAAAGAGTACTTGATTTGTCTAAACAATTTCGTGTCATTGGTAAACTTTCTTTTACAGATCGCCCCAACATTTCTAAGCAACTTTTCTCTTTTTATAAACCCATCGATTGCGACAATATAATTTGCTCTTTTTGGATAAATAGACGCTGTTGTCACTTTAAAATCAATGAACGCATGATGCGTACATAATAATAAATATGGCGTAGGAATATTATCCATGTTGACTTTATTAATTTTAAGTTTTCTTTTCCAGACGTCTGGAAAACTTAAAAGATATGCTAACGGTGTTAAATAAAACTTTTCTTTGACTGGTCTTTTATCCATATCAAATCGCTTAATTTGATCCATAGTGTCTCCTTACAAATTCGTAGTTAGCATGATTATATCATAATCCTTAGATATTCAAACCATCATGAACTTTAAACAAAAAGAAAGCCTAGCTTAGCTAGGCAAAATATCCATCTTCTTTGCTGCTCGATACAAAATCGAAACCGCTTCATCAAGTTGTTCTTTCGTATGAAGTGCGGATACCATACAACGTAATCTTCCCTTTCCTTTAGCCACGGTAGGAAAAACAATACCTGATACAAAGACACCATTAGCGAGTAACAACTTAGAGAACTCCATTGTTTTCGCTTCATCACCAATCATGATTGGTGTAATCGGTGTTTCACTGTGACCAATATCAAAACCTTTTTTCTTTAGTTCTGCTTTAAAATAATTTGCATTATCCCATAGTTTATCAGTATATTCAGTCGATTCTTCTAGCATATTAAAAGCTTCGATAATCGCTGCACAAGCTGCTGGCATCATCGCCGTTGAAAAAAGCAAGGGTCTTCCACGATGAAGTAACCAATCACGCATCGTTTGTGAACCACAAACATAACCACCAACAACACCTATGGCTTTAGATAATGTTCCAACAATAAAATCAACTTGACCATGAAGACCAAAATGATCAACTGTTCCACGTCCAGATGAACCAAGGACGCCTGATCCATGCGCATCATCAACATAAGTTAAGGCTTTATATTTTTTAGCTAATTTGACGATTTCTGGTAATTTTGCAATATCCCCATCCATCGAGAAAACACCATCTGTGATAATTAAAACATTTACAAATTGGTCTCTTCTTTCTTTTAAAATACGTTCAAGATCTGCCATATCTGAATGCTTAAAAACTGTTTTAGTTGCTTTTGATAAACGTGAGCCATCAATGATCGATGCATGATTTAATTCATCAGAAATAATGAGATCATGCTCATTCGTAATCGCTTGGATTACCCCTGCATTGACATTA
Source organism: Acholeplasmataceae bacterium (assembly GCA_041668625.1). Classification (GTDB taxonomy): domain Bacteria; phylum Bacillota_I; class Bacilli_A; order Acholeplasmatales; family Acholeplasmataceae; genus UBA6181. Next base: position 1,782 of record JBAYCS010000177.1, read on the forward strand.
AATCCAGATTGGAAAACCACGCATGCATCTTCTTTTTTAAAGTTAGCAATCTTTCGATCAAGTTGTTCATGGATACGCATATTTCCAACAATTGTTCTAACGGCACCAGCCCCAACACCATATTTTTCTATGGCATCAATCGCGGCTTTTTTTAATCTTGGATGATTAGCAAATCCTAAATAATTATTTGAAGACAAATTAATGACTTCCTTACCATCAAGTTTAATGATGGCTTCACATGGACCTTCATTAATCGGTAATTTACGATATAATCCTTTAACTTTTAAATCTTTGACTTGATCAAATAAAAAACTCATCATAACTCCTTTCTATGGGATTAAGACTACTTTCCCACTATTACCTGAGATCATTTGTTGAATCCCTTTTTCCATCTCTTCCAGTTTAAAGATATGTGTCACAATGACATCTAAATCTAATTTTCCACTTTGAACAAATAATGTCACTTGATCCCATGTTTCAAACATTCTTCGACCAATCACACCATAAATTTCTATGCCCTTAAACACGATATCATTTGAGAAATCAATATCTATATTTTGTTCACCAATACCAAGCATTGACATCTTTCCACCTGGTTTGATATATTTAAATGATTGTTCAATCGCAGTTTTATTTCCAGAAAATTCAGTGACAACATCAACACCTTTGCCATCTGTTTCTTCTAAGACACGTTTAATAACATCTTCTTTTAAAGGATTGATGACCACATGTGCACCAAGCTTCTTGGCGAGGTTAATCCGATAATCGTTAATTTCTATAGCAATAATTTTTTTAGAGCCTGCAGCTTTTGCAATATTGACACCCATTAAACCAATGGGTCCACATCCAACCACAGCAACCGTTTTATCTTTAATCTCAAAATGCATCATCGTATGCATCGCATTTCCTAATGGTTCTTGAACAGATAAGTACTTAGGATCTACGGCCGAATGATTGACAATTAGATTGTAAGCTGGCATTTTTGCATATTCTGCAAAACAACCATCCGTATCCACACCAATAATCTTCGTGTTTTCACAAATATGATATTCGCCTCTTTGGCAAAATTCGCATGTCCCACAGACGATATGTGTTTCTGCAGATAC
>JBAYCS010000178.1:0-2887 GCA_041668625.1 Acholeplasmataceae bacterium
CGTATGTGGTCGTGATGGGGATTGGTGAACCTTTTGATAATTATGATGAACTGATGAAGTTCTTATATACGATTAATCATCCTAAAGGATTAGCCATTGGTGCTAGACATATTACGGTATCCACTTCAGGAATTGTTCCAAAAATTAAAGAATATGCTCATATGGGCTTACAAGTGAATTTAGCGATTAGTTTGCATGCTCCAAATAACGCGATTAGAACAAAACTGATGAAGATTAATCAAGCTTATCCCGTAGAAGAAGTGATTGGTGCGATTAAATATTATTTATCAGTCGCTAACCGTAGAGTCACCATAGAATACATCTTAATCGATGGTGTCAATGACACCACTGAAACAGCTTTAGAGCTTGTTAGAGTCTTAAAGGGACTCAATGTGTATGTGAACCTAATTCCATATAACGAGGTCTTAGAAGCCCCATATAAACGTTCAAGTAGTGAAAATATGCAAAAGTTCTATGATGTCTTAATGAAGTATAAGATCCAAGTTACCTTAAGAAAAGAACAAGGCCATGATATTAACGCGGCATGTGGACAGTTAAGAAGTCAACACTTAAAATAGGGGGATTGTTTTGAAAAAAGGACTTATCAAAAAACAAATATCCAATCAATATACCATCATTGACAGTGATTCAAAAGAAGAACTCATCGCTTCGGCGCGTGGGAAACTTAGATATGTCAAATTAGAAAGCGAAAGTTCATTTAATCGTCAAAAGACGATGCGAACGAAGATCGAAAAGACCATCGCTCAAATTAGTCCTAAAGTCGGGGATATCGTTTACTATGACAGATTAGAAAGTCATACGTATATTGAAGAAGTGTTACCCAGAAAAAATGATTTAGAAAGACCTGATGTCGCAAACATTGATCAAGTCTTACTCATTTTCTCTGCGATTAAGCCAGATTTTAGTTTTCTTTTACTGGATAAATTTTTAATCATTATGCATCAAGAGAGACTAAAACCAGTCATTGTTATCAGTAAAATCGATTTAGTGCCAACTGAAGTACTAAAAAGCATTAAAAATGACATGGATTATTATGTGAAATTAGGATATGATGTCTATTATGTCAATAGTAAAGAAATGATTGGCATCGATGTCATGAAAGACATATTTAGAGATAAGATAACTGTCTTAGCAGGACAAACAGGGGTTGGTAAATCGACATTATTAAACGCAATGATCCCAGGTTTAATGCTAAAGACTCAAGAAATATCTGAAGCCTTAGGACGTGGGAAACATACGACAAGACACACCGAATTATATGAATATGAAGGTGGGTATATCGTGGATACGCCAGGGTTTTCTAAGATTGAGTTTCAAATCTTTGATGAAAGAGAATTAAAAGACTATTATAAGGATTTTAATGAATTATCAAAGGGTTGTAAATTTGGGAATAATTGTGTTCATGTCTCTGAACCCAGTTGTGCTGTAAAATTAGCTTATGAACACGAAGATATCATTAGCTCTCGTTATCTTAATTATCTTCAGTTTTATCATGAGATCAAACATCAGAAAGAAAAATACTAGGAGGATTTATTATGTTAATTGCACCATCAGTATTAACTGCCGATTTTTCAAATCTTAAAAATGAACTCGATTCAATTGAAACGGCAGATCTCATCCATATCGATATTATGGATGGTCATTTTGTCCCAAACATCTCATTTGGACCCCATATTACAAAATCGATTGCGAAATTGACAGATTTGAAGCTTGATGTTCATCTCATGGTTTCTGATCCAATCAATTGGATTGATCAGTTTTCCATACCGGAAGTCGAATATATTACCGTTCATCTCGAATCCAATGGATTTGAAGAAGCGATGGATATGATTAGAGCGAATGGTAAAAAAGTTGGATTATCGATGAAACCAAGTACACACTATGATAGAATTCTCCCCTATCTAGATCAAATCGACTTAGTTTTAATCATGACCGTAGAACCAGGATTTGGTGGTCAATCCTTCATGGATGATCAATTAGTCAAGATTATTGAAATGATTCAATTAAAAAGACGTTCAAATTATCAGTATTTAGTTGAAGTTGATGGAGGAATAAACTTTACCACCATTCAATTATGTCATTTGGCTGGCGTTGATATTTCTGTGGTTGGTAGTTATTTATTTAACTTAAAAGATAGAGATAAAGGGATAGCTCATCTTAAAATATGCGAGCTATAATTATTTGTCATCCAGTACCAAAGGATGTTAAAAGACTCATTAAAATTGAAGAAGATGATTTTTTAATTGCAGTCGATCAAGCTGTGGCTGACTGCTACAAGCAACGGATTAACATTGATTTAGCCGTTGGTGATTTTGATTCGCTCAAAAATGAAGGATTATTAAAGAAATTAGAGGTCTTAAGACTTAATCCGGTTAAGGATGTCACCGATACTTATCAAGCATTAATTGAAGCTAAAAAGAAAGATCCTGATGACATCATCATGATCGGTGGGATTGGTGGATCTCGGATAGAACATTTTGTGGCTCATTTGATGTTTTTTAATGAGTTTCCAGAACTTGTCATTAAAGATGAAAATAGTACGATTCGATTACTTAGTGAAGGTAGTTATAAAATTAAAAATGACGAAAGATTTATTTCGCTATTTGCTTATCCAATAGCTAAGTTATCATTAACTGATTTCAAGTATGATTTGGACCGTTATTTACTTAAAACATATGATCCACTGTGTATCAGTAATGAAATCATCAAAGAAGAAGCGATTTTGACTGTCCATGAGGGAAAAGTGGTCATGATCCAGTCATTAAAGAAATAAAAAAAAGCCGGTTGGCTTTTTTTATTGATTAAACGCGTTCGAGTTTATTTTTCTTAAGTGCACGAGCGGATACTTTTACTTTAATTGTATTGC
>JBAYCS010000179.1:0-2875 GCA_041668625.1 Acholeplasmataceae bacterium
CCATAAGCTAAACCCAATATTAAGGTAACATAGATCGTATACCATTCAGGAACTAATCTTAAAACAACGAATAAAGCATTCAATAGAAGAAGAGCATATAGTCCCACTCTTTTCCAATTAACTTCAGGAGCTTGTAAGTTTAGTGTGACTGGAATATTTGGTATTTTAATGAGTGCTGTGGATGTAATTAAAATAAATCCAAGTGCAGTAATCGGAGCAGTAATGGATAAGAATGTTTTAAAAGGAATTTCATAGTAGGCAAACAAATAGATGTTTTGAGGATCTCCCATTGGGGTTAATGCACTTCCTAAATTAGCAGCGATTGTTTGAAGAATAATCGTAATTAATGCGAATTTTTCTTGTTTTGCGTGTTTCATGATGAACAGTGTAAATGGGATTAGGGTGAGAAGTACAGCATCATTTGTAAGAAACATTGCAAGGAAAAAAGTCGATAAAACAAGTATAAGAGATACCCACTTAATCGTTTTAAATTTGATAACTAAGCGAGTCGCAATAAAGTCAAAAAGATGGGTCTCATATAATCCTGCGACCGCTAGCATAATGGTAAACATGATAATAAGAACTTTGTAGTTCATATATGAAAGATAAAGAGTGGATGGTGGAATAATGAACATAGTGATCATCATGATGATTCCAGCAATCACGAAAACTTTATCTTTTATAATGTTTTTAAAGACAACTTTCATAAGCACCTCAAATTCATGGCCAATAATCATTATACGACAAAATGAATAAAAAATATGTTTCAAATACACTAAATTTTTTTATTTTTTCTATGTTTAAAAATCACAGTTTTCTAAGCTCTACCTAAGACAATGAAATTTATGGATTATGGTATAATACTAAAGAGGTGGAAACATGCAAAATCTGTACTTAGAATTCTATCAAAAACAAACACGTAAAATCGATAAATCACTTGTTGGTGACATCGATTTAAAAAATTATAACTATGTATCCTTTCAGGATCCATTTTATGTGTTAAAGCCGGACTATTTAATTGGAAGACTCGATCATAAAAAAACTTTTGGGTTTTTGAGACAAGAGTTAGAGGATGTTTATATCGATCAAAGTGGCTTGATGGATGCCATGCATGATGATATTGTCATTGTTAAAGAAGGCACTTCGCCTAAAATCGTTTTAATCATTGAACGCGCATTAAAAGTTTTGGTTGCAACCGTAAAAACTTCACATAAGGGTACTTATTTTGAAACCGATACATTTATTGATCGAAAAATAGAGGTTGAACATACAGAATCTTTAGTTTATGGACATGTTGTAATGTTAGAAGTAGATCGAGTCGAAACCGATGCAATTTATGCACATATTAAGAAAGTTATCGGCCATATTAATGACCCTGATATTGAAACATTAAAAATTGTTAGTGCTTACGATTGGCCTCAAAAATTTTCTGATGAAGTGATTCAATCATTAGATGATATCAAAATCGATGTAGATTATGAAAAACAAACGAGAACGGATTTAACAGACCAGTTAATTATTACGATTGATGGTAAAGACGCGAAAGATTTAGATGATGCGATTAGTCTAGAATTTAAAGATGGCATGTATCATTTAGGTGTGCATATAGCGGATGTTAGTTATTATGTTTTAGAAAATACACTGATTGATCAAGAAGCATATCGTAGATCAACATCATCTTATTTAGCAGATCGCGTCATTCCAATGTTACCTCATAAACTATCAAATGATTTATGTTCATTAAATCCAAATGAAATGAAATTAACATTATCATGTTTAATGGTTTTAGATAGTGAAGGGAATATTAAGAGTTCCGATATTCAAAAAACATTTATAAAGAGTTACAGACGGATGAATTATGATGAAGTTAATGATTATTTGATTCGCAAAAAACCTTTAAAAGATTCAAAAATTGAGCATATGCTTACCATGATGAATGATCTTTCTGAAAAGTTGAAAGTGATTCGTAAAGCACGTGGTGAAATTGAATTTTCAAGTAGTGAACTTGGGTTTATTGTTGATCGTATGGGTAAAGTTTTAGATGTTTATGAACGGAAAACTGATTTAGCTGAAGAACTAATTGAGTCTTTTATGTTAATCGCAAATGAGTCGGTGGCTTTTCATATGTATCATGCTGATTTACCATCACTTTATCGGATTCATGAGAAACCTGATGCTCAAAAATTAAAGTTTGCGTTAGAAACCATTAAAAAACTTGGATTTCCAGTCAATATGAAACAGCTTGGAAACCCTAAACCTTTACAAAATTTAACTGAAAATACTGTTGATTCACCTTATGGATATATTGTGCATATGGCGTTATTACGTGCCATGCAAAAAGCAAAATACTCTGAGACCTTATCTCCACATTACGGATTAGGGGCCAGATATTATACGCATTTCACATCCCCAATTCGAAGATATCCGGATTTAATGATTCATAGACTTATTCATAGACTTGTTTTAGGGGAATCAAAATCACTTAAAAAAGATATGCATCATTTTGAGTCAATCATGACACAAGTTGCAGATCATACGAGTGATCAAGAACGCAAAGCTATCCAAATGGAACGTGATGTGGCTAAGTTGAAGAGTTGTGAATTTATGGCGGATAAAATTGAACAGATGTTTAAAGCTGTCATCACGCAAATGATGCCTTCGGGAATGTTTGTTAAATTATCAAATGGTATTGAAGGATTTGTTCCACTACGTGTGATGGATGATTATTATGCTTATGATGAAAATTTATTAACATTTATTGGGAACCGTGGTAAGAAATATCGTCTAGGCGATACCATTAAAGTTAAGTTACTCGATGTTGATTTGCAATCGAAAAAAATGGATTTTATGATTGTTGATAAAAAACAAACTCAAG
>JBAYCS010000180.1:0-2874 GCA_041668625.1 Acholeplasmataceae bacterium
AAGTATCGATTATTACATCGAACTTAATCAAATCAAGAACACCAATCATTAAGCAATCAGTAACTGCTTTAACAACACCTGGATCAACTGTTGATATATTCGTCACTGAAAGAGGTATTACAGTTAATCCTAGAAGAAAAGATTTACTAGAGATTCTTAGAAAAGCTTCTTTTCCTGTAGTCCCCATTGAAACCTTATATCAAAAAGCAATTGAAATCACCGGTTTACCAAAACCCATTGAAAAAGATGATAAAATCATCGGTCAAATCCGTTATCGTGATGGATCCATTATAGATACCCTTTATCAAGTAAGGAAGTCATAACGATGAACTATACCATCAAAGATTGCATTTTAAAACATGAACTAGAAGATGTTAAACATCTTCTTTTGACTTTGGGATTAGACCATGAAATAGTGTCTGAAACGATTATGATCTATGATGAGGATAAACTTATAGGAACAGGTTCAATTGATCAAAATATCATTAAAATGATTGGTGTTTTACCTGATTATCAAGGTTTAAATGTGACATCCCTTATTATGACTGAACTTACCAGTAGACTCTATCAAAAAGGCATTTATAAATACTTTTTATATACACAACCAAAATCAAAAGCTTTATTTTCAAACTTTGATTTAAACTTAATCGTTGAAACTCAAGATATTGTCATGTTTGAAAATAAATTGAATTCAATCACTGAGTATTTAATTCATTTAAAAGCTCAAATACCTGCAAAAAAGAAAACGAGAGCAACATTAGTCATGAATTGCAATCCAATGACAAATGGACATTTATTTTTAATTGAGCAGGCATCAAAAGAAAATGATGATGTAATACTTTTTTTAGTGGAAGAAAATAGATCCGTATTTTCATTTGATGATCGCTACATGATTGTCAAAGATTCCATTAAGCATCTAAATAATGTCTTTTTAATTCCATCTGGACCATATATTATATCAGCTGCAACATTTCCTACGTATTTCTTAAAATCACTTAGCGATGCATCCATGATATATATGGAAATAGATGTGATGATTTTTAAGAATTATTTCATGCCTATACTTGAAATTGATACTCGCTATGTAGGAGATGAACCAAAAGATCCGATGACTGCCATGTATAATGAAATGATGAAAAAAATCTTAAAAGACACTTTAAAAATATTAAAGCGTATCACTTATGAAAACATCATCATTAGTGCATCTTATGTGAGAATGCTTGCCATAGAAAAACGGTTTGATGAGATCAAAAAAATTGTTCCAACCCCCACTTATGAGTTTTTGATCTCAAAAAAAGGTCAGGCGATTTATAGTGATTGATCAAATCCTAGATGCGCGTGAACAACGTGCATTTCAAGTTAGAGATGCACTAAAAAAAAGCCCACTTGTGCTCTTAATTAAAGCAAATACTCCAGGACTCAATAAAAATATTTGGCTATCTAAATATCTAGTTCTTTTATTTAGAAAATTATTAGAACATACATGTGAACCTTGTGAATCAAGTTTCTATGAATCAATGGATGGACCTTATGTTATCATTCATTTACCTGAAGATGATGTCATGTCGATCAAACATTTCTTAATGCATATTGAAGAAACACATCCACTCGGAAGATTTATCGATCTTGATTTATTTAATGAGCCGTTTAAATCAATTTCAAGAGTGGACATAGATGCACCACTTAGAACTTGTATGCTTTGTGATAAATCTGCAATTGAATGCATGAGAAACCAAAATCATTCTTTAATTGATATTAAAAATCATATTCAAACCAAAACCATTCAATATCTTTTAAATGATATCAAAAAACAATGTGATTTAGCCATACTCACTGAACTAGAGTTGGAAGATAAATTTGGACTGGTTACTAAAACTTCTTCTGGATCTCATTCTGACATGAATTATCAGTTAATGTTAACTGCAAAAAATGCCATTCTAGATGACTTAGTTGATGTTTTTAAATTAGGGCTAGAATCTGATGATCTTGATAAATTATTCGCATCTGCAAAAAAATTAGGCATTAGAGCTGAACATCATATGTTAGATGCAACTAAGGGCATCAATTGCTATAAAGGCTTAATCACCGTATTAGGATTTGCTTGCTTATCCTCTGGTTATGCATTAAGTCATCAAAAAGATTTCCAAAATATTTTTAATAATATTAAGATCTTATCAAAAGATTTACTTGAAGATTTTGATAAATCCAAAGATACGTTTGGAGTAAAAGCACATCAAAAATATCAAATAAAGGGAATACGCGGCGAGTTATCTAATGGATTACCTTCAATCTTACAGATTTTAGAGAAATATGGTTATTTAAGTCTTGATGATCCTATGACTTTAAGAAAGGCACTAAAAGATGTCATCTTAAAAACCGAAGATACTGTATTTCTTAAACGCAGTGGATCATTAAAAACTTATGAAAATATCAAACATGAGTTATCACTTTTAAATATGGATAACATGATTTCAATTAGATCATTTACTCAAAAAATGATCAATCAACATATCAGTTTTGGTGGTGCAGCAGATCTCTTAGTCACGTCAATATTTCTTCAAAATATCAAACACTTATATCAATAAAAAACGCCTTTATAAAGGCGTTTTATTGTTTTTATAGAGCTTCTGAAATTGTTTTACCTTGCATATGTAACACAAGATAATCTGGGCCACCAGCTTTAGAATCTGTACCACTCATGTTAAATCCACCAAATGGTTGATATCCAACAATCGCACCTGTACATTTTCTATTAAAATACAAGTTGCCCACATGGAAATCACGACGTGCTTTTTCCAAATTCATTCTATCATTTGAAATAACTGCACCAGTCAATCCAAATTCAGTGTTATTCGCTACTTTTAAAGCTTCATC
>JBAYCS010000181.1:0-2869 GCA_041668625.1 Acholeplasmataceae bacterium
AAAAATTGAAGGTGTTAAACGTTCCAGTGGACAACATCCAGGTGGGATAGTTATCGTTCCTAAATATAAAACGATTTATGATGTAACACCGATTCAATATCCAGCTGATGATACGAATAGTGAGTGGAAGACCACACACTTTGATTATCACTCATTTGAATCAAATTTAATTAAACTAGATATCCTCGGTCATGATGATCCAACGATGATTAAGTTCTTAATGGATTATGTGATGGAACATCCAAATGAGTTCCCATTTGATAAAGCACAAAGTATTCCCTTAGATGATCCCAAAGTCTATGAACTTTTTTGTGGAACAGAAGTCATAGGGGTTAAACCTGCTGAAATCATGAGTGATGTCGCATCTTATGCTATCCCTGAGTTTGGGACGCAGTTTACTAGACAAATGCTCGTCGATATTAAACCAAATACCTTTGCAGGACTCGTTAAAGTTTCAGGACTATCTCATGGAACCGATGTTTGGCTTAAAAATTCACAAACGTTGATTACAGGAACTTCCAGTTATGGCACCATAAAGTTTAATGACATTATCGCGTGTCGTGATGATATCATGGTCCAACTCTCAGAATTTGGTCTTCAACCCATCAGAGCTTTTGAAATCATGGAGTTTGTGAGAAAAGGGAAACCTTCGAAAGAAAAAGCGAAATGGTTAACCTACGAACAAGAAATGAAGAAAAACAATGTCCCAGATTGGTACATTTGGTCAGCAAGTCAAATTAAATACATGTTTCCAAAAGCCCACGCAGCAGCGTATGTTATCATGGCGATGAGGATCGCATGGTTTAAAGTCTATAAACCTTTATTATTCTATAGTGCATTCTTTTCAAAGCGTGCGGTTCAATTCGATTACGAAACGATGATCGCAGGATCGAATGCCATTCGTAATAAAATGATTAATATCAATGAAACATTTAATAAAAAAGTCAAAGATGAAAACTTAATCGTTACCCTTGGTGCAGCATTAGAAATGACCAAACGCGGGTTTAAGTTTTTACCGATCGATATCAATTTATCATCTGCAACCACATTCACCATGGAAGAAGGTGGACTAAGAATGCCTTTTAGTGCCATAGATGGTTTAGGAAGTTCAGTGGCTTATGATATCATTGAAAAACGTAATGAACGCCCCTTTAGTTCACGTGATGATGTGAGAGAAAGAACAAAGATCAATAAGACAGTTTTTGAGAAGTTAGAGTCTTACGGTTCGTTTAAAGATCTAAATTCGGAAAATAATGTGATTGAGGCTGGTTTATTTGCACTTTAAGTAGCAAGTGATATAATAATCATAGATTATAAAGGAGTGATCATGATGCGTAGTACATCAAATCCAGTATTTCGTACAATTTCAAGAAGTGAAACGTATACAAGTAGCGATGTTGCAACTTATGGTGGAATGATTACTAAAACATTATTCTTACTCTTAATAGCAGTTGGTGCTGGATTTTTATCCATTATGTATATTCCCGTCGAAACATTATATACAATGTTGTTTGGTGCGATGATTGTTGGGTTTATCTCAGTCATTATTGCATCACGTAGTGTGAGACTTGCGATGCCTTTTTCAATTCTTTATAGCTTAGCTGAAGGTGTATTATTAGGAATTATTACCGCAATCTTTGAATCGATCATTCCAGGCATCGCGTTTACCGCGATAATGGGAACGTTAGTGATATTCTTTGTGATGTTATTCTTATATGCATCTAGAACCATTAGAGTGACAAATCGATTTAGACGTATCATGTTTAGTGTGATGCTAGGTCTACTTGTATTTTTTATAATTTTTGGTATACTATCATTGTTTGGTGGAACTATGATGACAAACATCATGTTGAACCCACAAATTGCTTTAGGTGTGGGTGCCATTATGATCATTATTGGTGCACTGATGTTAACGCTTGATTTTGAACGCGCTGAATCGATTGTTGAAAGTGGCGCAGACAAACGTTATGAATGGATTGTATCATTAGGGTTAATGGTCACCATCGTTTGGATTTATATTGAAATCTTAAGATTCGTTGCCATCTTAACGATGAGCAGAGATCGGTAAATCGTTAATAGAGAATAAGTAGTCTTTCGTTGTTTGTAAAAAGAGAGTTTAGCAAAGCTGAAAGCTAGACCAAATGACACTAGATGAATTCATCTCTTGAGAGGTGCTAATCACACCCGTAGGCCCCTGCGTTAGAGGGATTGAGGGCTAGAGTATTCTAGAACTAAGGTGGTACCGCGTAACTTATACGTCCTTAGCATGACTAAGGACGTTTTTTATTTTTTAAACAAAGGAGAATTTTTATGTCAGAAAAATTAACGTTGATTAAAGAGAAAGCATTGATATCCATTGCTGAAGCTAAAGATTTAAATGCGATTGAAACGGTTAAAAATCAGTACTTAAGTAAAAAGGGTGAGATTAGTTTACTTATGGGTGAACTTAGAAACTTAAGTAATGAAGAAAGACCTGCATTTGGTCAAATGGTGAATCAATTAAAAATGGATGTTGAACATGCGTTATATGATAAAAAAACGCTTCTAGAAGAAGAAGCGTTATTAGAAGTCTTAAAGAATGAAAAAATTGATGTTACCCTACCGGGAGTAAAACTTTATCAAGGTTCGATTCATCCTTTAAACCAAGTCATTGAAGACGTTGAAGACTTCTTTATTGGTTTAGGTTATGAAGTTGCTGAAGGTCCTGAACTAGAAAATGATCATTACAACTTTGAAATGATGAATCTAGATAAAGATCATCCGGCTCGTGCGATGCAAGACACGTTCTATACAGATGAAACCCACCTTTTAAGAACCCATACTTCACCTGTTCAAGCAAGAACGATGTTAGCGAAAAAAGGGTGTCCAC
>JBAYCS010000182.1:0-2858 GCA_041668625.1 Acholeplasmataceae bacterium
ATGATGAAAACAAAATCATATATCTTGCTGTTAATTCTTTCATGTTGCTAGTCTTAAGCGTATCGCGCAAGTTAGCATAAACCATCTCTGTAAATTCATTCTCACTAAAGAATGTCTTCACAAGAGCGCTAGATGACTCTGATTGAATCTCTTTAGTTAAAAATAAATAGCTTAAAATCCCGATATTATCGATAGCAAAATTATAAATATACGTAATAATGATTTCAATAAACGATTCTATTGGGGTTTCCTTTTTATGATCATTTATTAATTTAGTAATATCTCCTTTTAAATCATCGACAACTTCATCCATAACAGTCATCAGTAAATTTTCCTTACTCCCAAAATGATAATTTACAGCAGCAATATTCATAAAACATGCTTCTGCAATATCTTTAATAGTTATATGTGTGTTTGTTTGCATCAAAATTTTTGTTTGATCAATTATTTTTCTTTTAATATTTGTTGATTGCATATATTCTCCTTTAAAGTCGATTTCAAATAACATTTTAAACATTGTTTCATATCTTATTTATACCACATAAACAGTATAATTGAAATAGGTATTTGAAATATTCGTTTAAAATTGACATTTGGAGGTCTTATTTATGAAAAAAAGAATATTTATCATGGGATTTGTCGTCATATTAACAATTGTTAGTTTGTTTTTAATCCCAAAAGTTAAAACAAATTATGATCTAACACAATATTTACCAAAAGATTCTGTTACGATTAAAGGAATGGATCTTTTGGAAGATGAATTTGGGATTCACAGTTTAATAGAAGTTCAATTAAGTAACATTGCTGTTAACGATGTTATCAGATTAAAAGCCGATATTAAGGCTATTAAAGATGTGGAAGATGTTATTTGGTTAGATGATTTTGTAGATTTAACTTTAGTCCCTATAGAGTTTATTCCTGAGGAGGTCAGTTCTAACTTCTATGTTAACGAAAACGCCTTATTACAAGTAACCGTTGGACTTGATATGTATTCATTGGAGATTGAATCCGTTATTGATGAAATAAAAGTAGTTGCTTCCAACTATGAAGTAGCAATGCGTGGTGAACCTATCAATAATATAGAGAACAGAAAAATAGCAAGTGGTGAAGTTTTAAAAATCATGCTCTTAATTATTCCTGTTATTATCATTATTTTATTGGTTGCAGCTAAATCATGGATTGAGCCAGTTATTTTACTTATCAGTTTAGGTATTGCCGTTGCGTTAAACTTAGGAACAAACATTATTTTGCCTAACGTTTCTTATATTACTAAAACGATGGCCTTAGCTTTGCAGCTAGCTTTATCTCTTGATTATGGTCTCATCCTTGTTCACAGATATTATGAGGAAAGGGAGAAAACAAATGATGTGCCTGCTGCCATAAAAAGCGCATTTAGACGAGCTTTTCCATCTATTACTGCTTCTGCTTTAACTACTATTGCCGGATTCTTATCACTGCTTTTTATGCAGTATAGATTTGGTTTAGACATTGGAATTGTTTTATCTAAGGGTATTCTTTTAAGTTATGCCACAACTTTGATAGTCACACCTATAATAATATTATTCATGCATAAACTAATAGATAAAACTATGCATAAGTCATTAATAAGAGCCCCTAAAAAATATATGCCTTTTATTGCTAAGATACGTTATCCCTTAGTTATTCTTTTTGCAGTATTCACAGTAGGCGCAATTATTTTATCAAACAAAACAACTTACACATATGGAAACAATACAGCTTTTAGCGAAAAAAGCCAAATCTCAATTGATCAAAATACAATTACAGAATCATTTGGTTCTTATCAACAAGTTGTTATTTTAGTACCAAACGGTAATGTTCCCAATGAAATTTCACTTTCTAACGATTTACTAAGTAATGAGCATATTACGAAAGTCCAGTCTCTAGTGACCGTGGTTGATCCGATGATCCCAAGAGAGTTTTTACCAGATGAAGTTAAGGCACAGTTTATTGGTGCCACTCACACAAGAGTTATTATTTATACAACAATCATTGAGGAAAGTGAATTATTATATGAGTTTCAAGAACAACTTGATACTATAACCTCTAGTTATTATGATGATTATTACATAGTCGGTGTTCACCAAGCAACAACAAACATTAAAGATCTAGTTAAAGAAGATCAATTGATGATTACACTTCTTTCAATGTCTGCGATATTTATTATCTTATTAATAACCTTTAAATCATTTATCATACCAATTATCTTGGTTTTAGTCATTCAATCCGCAATTTGGCTTAACTTATCCATCTTGTTCATACAGGGCATTGAAACAGTTTATATCGGTTACTTAGTCATGATGGCTATCCAGCTTGGAGCTACCATTGATTATGCCGTTTTACTTACCAGTAGATACCTTGATTTTAGGAAAGAAAATAAACCCTTAAAGGCCATTAATAAATCATTTGACGTCAGTTTTATTACAATTATGATTTCTGCTATTGTATTAGCAGCTGCTGGTTTTTTAGAGGGTGGATTCTCAAACATTTCGTCAGTTCAAGAAATCGGATTGCTTCTTGGTAAAGGAACCATGATTTCCTTTGTTTATGTGTTATTGTTCTTGCCTGCATTACTTATTGTTCTAGACAAATTTCTTTTCTTTAGAAAAGCAAACAGACTTAAAACTGACTTATAATATATCAAAAGCGCCGAACTTGGCGCTTTTTTTATTTATTTAGTCTATTTATCTTTTCGTAAATATCATTTTCGCCTTATTGTGATAAACTAGCTTTACATACCTGAAATATATAATTTCAAAAGCCTCTTCATCTCTTTCTTTTAATCTTTTAATTGTTTTTCTTTCTTTAAACAAATGCTCTCGCCTCCTTAATTGCGTCTA
>JBAYCS010000183.1:0-2853 GCA_041668625.1 Acholeplasmataceae bacterium
CTTCTTCTTTCAAAAAATCGTCCAGCAAAAAGCCCGATAACAATCATCACGCTTAGCATGAGAATCATTTCATATGTCGATGCATCAGCTGCAAAAATTGTAAACATCATGATCATCCTTTCTTCGTTTCAAACATTAAGAATTATAGCATATAACCATGCTAAATACAACTTAGATTTCATATCCTTTTCTTATAAAGAAATCAAACAATAAATTTAGAAAGGTTCATCACATGTCATTGTAAAATCTTCTAGTGTTCTTAAATGCTTAAACGTGACCTTTTTAAAATGAAGCATTAAGCGATCTGCAGTTTTTCTTCCATAAAGTTCATCTCCTAAAATAGGAAAACCTTCAGATTCTAAATGTACACGAATTTGGTGTTTTCTTCCTCCATGGATATAAACATGAAGTCTTGTATACTCATCTTCATAATTAACGACCTTATAATCAGATCTTGCAGGTTTTCCTTGATCTGAAATGACTTGACGATTTGAGTGTCTGTCTCCACCTAAAGGTTTATTGATAACACCATGAGATTCGCTCACCTTGCCATATACTAAGCAAGCATACATTTTCTCAATTAATTGAGCTTCAAATAGATGAGATAAATAGCTCATCGCGAGTGGATGTTTACCAAAAATGACCATTCCACTCGTATCACTATCGATACGATGAACTGGTAACACTGGATAGGGATAATCTTTTTCTTGGTAATAGTATGATACTCTGTTTGTGAGTGTGTCAAAATTTCTTCCATCTTCATGGACTAAAAGTCCTGAGGGCTTATCAAAAATAGCGATGTCTTCATCTTCATAAAGACATACGACCTCTTTTTTCATGGTTAATGGAAAGTCTGGGTGTAAGTTTTTCCAATCGATTTTGATTAAATCATCGGTTTTCAGTTCATATTCAAATTGATTAAAAACATCATTAACTAAAAGCTTTTTTTGCATTTGGAGTAAATGGATAAGTTTTTTTGACAGATGAAAATAAGACAAAAAATCACGAATTGTCATTTGATTAAATTGTTTGTGCACTAAAATTGTGTACATTAAGATTCACCTCATTGATTTTCATATCTAGATTATTGAATTAACTCACAAGATGATTATATCAAATGTTAGCAAAATTTCTTAGTTATCTTCATGGTGAGTGATGTAAACATATTGCGTGAGACAAAAAAAAGATTATAATATGATTAAAAGATACACAATATAAGGAGATTTCTATGCCTACTAAAGTACGAAGTATTACCATTTTAGGTTTGATAGGTCTTTTGCTCATTTTAATCGCAATCATCATGATCACAACTTATAACAATTTAGTTGATATGGATGAAGACATTCACGGTAAATATTCTCAAATCGAAAATAGACTTCAAGAACGCAGTGACAAGATTAACCAAATCGTCGCTTCTGTAAGTGGTCTACAAGAACATGCAGAATCGATTTATAACGCCATCACTTCTGCTCGTCAAGCTTACCAAAGCGCACAAACGATGGAAGAGTTAATTGCAGCTGATGCTGCTCAAGCTTTAGCATTTTCTAATTTTTTAGTAGTTGTTGAAGATAATCCTAATATTACAGCGACCTCTGCTTATAATGAACTCATTTATGAAATTTCGATGATGGAATCAACATTATCTGTTGCACGTCGTGATTATAACTTATCAGTTCAAGACTACAACGCATCTGTTCGTCGATTCCCACGTCTCTTTTTTGCCAATCTTTTTGGTTTTGAAAAGTCTTATGAATATTGGAAAATAAACGATGGCGCTGATGAAGTTCCAGCCATCGATTTCAATGATTAGTCAACATAAATCTAAATATTTATTAATTGTCGTGATGAGTTTTATACTTATCACGCTTTTTGCATGTCAAAAAGATGACGTACCTAAGCCAACAAACGAATTTTACGTTAATGATTTTGCAAAAGTGTGGATTCCTGCAACAGAAAACACGATTTTAGGTGAAGGGGAACGTTTATTTGAAACAACAAAAGGCGTGGGTGAAGGTGGAACACAAGTTGTTTTTGCAAGTTTCTTAGTCGAAGATATATCTGAAATTGCTAATTATAGTAAAACTGATATCTATAGAGCATGGGAGATCGGTGAAAACGACATGGGAATTCTAGTTCTATTCTTTTACAAAATGGATCAACTCGATCCAAAATTAATAACTCTACATGAAATCCAAATTGAAGTTGGTTATCGAATGGAACAATTTATCACGCCAGGCAAGTTGATTGCTTTAACTGATAGTACAATCAATAACCCGATATGGATTGATCAAGAGCCGATGGCGATTGCAAACTTTCTTTATGAGATAATGACACTTGTATACGTCGATATTTATGATTATGAATCGTTTAATTATGATATGGATCAATATCAAGTTTATCTTGAAACCTATGATGAAGAAATCGATGATACATTAATTTCAATTTTACTAGCACTTCTATTCTCAAGTGACTCGAGTTCGTTTGTTTCGATAATATTCACGATTGGAATTGTTGTTCTACTTGGTGGCTCTTTCTCATTTGTTAGACACAAAGGTGCAGGCGGATCATCTGGTGGAGCTGGTATTTTTAGAAGAAAAAAATAGCCATATCCTATGATATAGCTATCAAAGAGGCGAAAGCTTCTTTTTTATAATGTTTTAAATGTAGTTGCAACTTCAGGTTCAGGGAGTTCTTTAAGTAGATCATGATGATTTAATAACCACTGACTGCTTGCATAAATATCTGATAAACTCGTATAAGTCTTACATGAGTTTCCGTCCATATTCCCCTTTGTTAATTCATCAGTCATCTTAATAATATCTTCTTTTGAAGCATGCTTGTCTAATCCTAAAA
>JBAYCS010000184.1:0-2788 GCA_041668625.1 Acholeplasmataceae bacterium
GCTTATCGATCTTCTTGAACAAGATAATAGAAACGATGAGATAGCTGAAATACTAGATCATGCATATTATAATATCAATCATTTTGAAGTTGATTACCTCTATGCAAGGCACTATATTCGTATTGAATGGATGACAGATGCTATGACAGCGATCAACCGTATGGAAGCAAGACTTAAAAAACACGAATTAGAACATAAAATGATTAAATTTTATGAATATAAGAAACTTGCAGAATTATATCAATTGTTAGGTAACGAAGCGTTATATCAATTCTATGATAAAAAAATGATTGAAAAACAAAACCAAATGAAACCACGGCATAAAAAAAAGCCGACACTTGAAAGGAGTTAACCATGCCTTATCGTATATTAGCGATTAATCCAGGTTCAACATCAACCAAATTAGCCATTTACGAAGATGAAACTCAAATATATAAAACAAGTATTAAACATGATACCGAAGTGATACTAAAATATAAGCATGTTTGGGATCAATTTGATTTTCGTATGGAAGCGATTAAGAAAGAAATAGAAAAATCAAAAATCGATTTAAAAACATTAGATGCTATTGTTGGACGCGGTGGAATGTTAAAACCACTGACAAGTGGAACTTATCATGTTAACGATGATATGATTGAGTATTTGAAAAATAGAACTCGTGGTGAACATGCATCAAACCTCGGATGTGGTTTAGCAAAAGAACTCGCAAAACCATATGGAATTCCGAGTTTCATCGTAGACCCTGTTTCAGTCGATGAGATGGATGATATTGCGAGATTTACTGGCATGCCAGAATTACAAAGACAATGTATATTTCATGCCTTAAACCATAAAGCAATCGCAAGACTTGTAGCAAAAGATTTAAATAAACCCTATAATGAGCTCAATCTTATCATTGCCCATTTAGGTGGTGGTATTAGTGTCGCATCACATCAAAAAGGACGTGTGATTGATGTAAATAATGCACTTGATGGTGATGGTCCAATGTCTCCTGAAAGAAGTGGATCTGTGCCTATTGGCCCACTTTATAAAATGGTTTTTTCAGGAAAATACACACTAGATGAAATCAAGCGCAAAAACTATGGCAAAGGTGGACTCGTGGCATATCTTGGAACCAATGATGGAAGTGAAATTCAAAAAAGAATTGAAAATGGAGACGAAGAAGCTAAATTCATCTATGGTGTCATGTGTTATCAAATAGCAAAAGAAATTGGCTCCCAAAGTACAGTGTTAAAAGGAAAAGTGGATCGTATCATATTGACTGGCGGACTCGCTTATGATGCATATACTGTTGATCTAATTAAAGAACGAGTTGAGTTTATTGCACCAGTCATGGTTTATCCTGGAGAAGATGAGATGGGTGCACTTGCAAATGGTGCTTTAAGAGTACTAAAAGGCGAAGAAGTTGCTAAAGAATATAAGTAGGTGAAAATAATGAAAACAATGCAAGACATTGTAAAAAAAGCACAATTATCAGGACCTCAAAAACTTGTTGTTGCGGTTGCTAATGATGATCATGTCATTGAAGCAGTTGAGATGGCTCGTAAAGAAAGAATTATTGATCCAATATTGGTTGGCGATGAAAAACTAATCTTAGCTGTATTAGATCATCTTAAAATTTCTAAAACTCCTTATGAAATTATTAATGTAGAAGATCCCATCAAAGCGTGCGAGGAAGCTGTTAAACTTGTTAGTTCAGGAAAAGCAGATCTTTTGATGAAAGGCCTTGTTGATACCGCTGTTATTTTAAGAGCAGTCTTAGATAAAGATTTTGGACTTAGAACGCCTAACCGGTTATCGCACGTTTCAATTATGGAGATCCCAACATATCATAAATTATTGATGATGTCTGATGGTGCAATGAATACATACCCGGATGTAGATATAAAACAAGAGATTATTGAAAACGGTGTAGAGATCCTTCGAAAAATAGGGGTTAAACATCCCAAAGTAGGATGTATTTGTGCCATTGAAAAAATTAATCCGAAGATGCAACACACCTTAGATTGTCAAGAACTCATTGAAAGAAATCAAAATGAGAGAATTAAGAACTGCACGATTGGTGGTCCTTTTGCTCTAGATAATGCAATTAATAAAGAAGCAGCACTACATAAAGGTGTTAAAGATCCTATGGCTGGTGAAGTTGATTTTGTTCTTATGCCTCAAATTGAATCGGGTAATGTTTTTTACAAGGCGATGATGTTTTTAGCTGGTGCTAAGAGCGCGAGTGTCATCGCAGGTGCTCAAAAACCTATCGTTTTGACAAGTAGAGCGGATTCAAAAGAAACTAAATTCTATTCAATAGCTTTGGCTCAACTTGTTTCGAAAGCGTGATGAACAAATGATTATATTAGATGGTAAAAATTTAACATTAAAACAATTACATCGTATTGCAAGATTACATGAAGTGGTCAAAATCGATGAAAAACAACATGCTTGTATCCATAAAGCAAGAGTTTTTGTCGAAGATTTAGTACAAGAACAAAAGCCTGTATATGGAATCAATACAGGGTTTGGTAAGCTTGCAACAGAGAGCATTAACAAAGATGAAGTAACTCAGTTACAAAAAAATTTACTAATGAGTCATGCATGTGGCGTTGGCAGGATGCTAGATGTTGATGTCGTTAGAGCCATGCTTGTTCTAAGAATTAACGCACTTATCAAAGGATTCAGTGGTATAAGACTATCTGTTATTGAAAAGATGGTGGAATTCTTAAATTGTGATATTACTCCCGTAGTATATGAAAAAGGAAGTTTAGGGGCGAGCGGTGATTTAGCCCTTCTTTCA
>JBAYCS010000185.1:0-2787 GCA_041668625.1 Acholeplasmataceae bacterium
AGAATGGATGGGCTAATGAGTATCTTCCAATAATTGCTTAAGAGAAGATTTACGGGTTCGATAAGCAAAATTAAAATCAAATAAATGACAAATAATGCGCCTACGATATATTGTTGTTTATATCCGATTAAGTGTTTCATAAAGACTTCCTTTTTTTAGTATCGAAATCATTATATCATAGTGACTTTTATTTTCTATTCATAAATCATAATGACTAATTAAGATTGATTGATTAATGTTTCATAAGTCATTTTATCATAAGTTTTTAGGACCTTTAGAGCCCTAAGCGTATTAAACCTTCCAAATCTTTCATCTTCTAATTGAAAATGAATAATTCCAGGTATTTTTATTCCCTTTTTCAAATATGGTCCTATCATTAAAGACTTCAAATGAAGAATGGCATCTTTCATTCGATCATCATATGGCAGGTTGCAATTTGAGAAAAATTCTAGTGCTTTCAAAACATCATATTTCCAACGTGGTGGATAATGAACATCAGCCATAAACTTATCGATAGGTTCATTTAAAGATTTTTTTAAAAATATACGCCGATTAAGTAAACAATCGATCCCATCGCTGATTTTTTGTTTTACTTCTTCTACTCTATAGTTATAATTGTTAATTACATATTCATGAAGTCCTTCGATAATCGATAGAGTTGTATGAACAGATGATATTTTAGGATGTTTAAATTCCCATGTGCAATTCCATCCACCATCAATAAATTGATGATCTAAAATATAATCAATCATTTGATAAATTTTATGATCTTTAGTTTGACCGTAACATGAAATATTTAAAAGCATTCCAACAATACACATATCTTGATGTCGATTTTTACGATACATCCCATTATTATGCCATTCATATTCTAGCAATGTCTTTAATGCATCTTGATAAATCGGATGATCAAAAGATATTTCCATGTATTTAAGTTCTAGCATCGTGTAATGGGTAGAAATCCATTTGGGTCCGTAAACTCCGCTACCAAACATGTGATGATCTCTGTCATATTCATCTAAATATCGTTTAATAAACCCTAAATTTTTTTGCTCAGGCTTTCCATTCAAAAGATGTTTTTTTGTCAAAAAGGAGACAGACTCGTCTCCTTCCAGCAACCATTCAATAACATTCATAATCGATTACCTTCTCTTTGTCTTTTTCTAAAAATCTTTCGCTTAATTGCTCGAAGAACAAAAAACACAATAATGATAGGTGAAGCAATGATGATAACTAAAATTAAACCCCAAATGAAATTACTTTCCTCTTCTTCAATGTTGTATATTTCAAAACTATCATAATCATCTTCCGATATAAAATCTACATATCCAATGCCACTACCCATCGTAACTTCAACTTTTTGTCCAGCAAATAAATCAATGGTATATCCATAATTATCAGTGATCTCAATCGTTCCGTGTGTTAAATATATTGTTGTATCGCCATTATCTTTTATGTCAAAGTATAGTTCAGTTCCTCTAATACTCGTGACAGCACTTGGTGTTTCGATAATAAAATCATCAGTATAAAGTTCTTTAACTTTAGACATCATATCTCGAAACATTGCTTTACCTTTAGATATTTTAAATCGTGCATCTTTCTCATCTGGCAATACTCTAAATTCAGACAAACGTTGCATTCTAAAATAAGGTTCTCCACCAACCTGTGAGAATTCAGTTCCATTACCCAAAGAGACTTCCATGAAATCAGTTTCACCATCTCCAGTAATCAACATATCTCCGGTTGTGAATGGCTGATTCTTACGAATTTTCCCTGTTGTACAATCCTCATTTTTAAAATAAACATTATTACCACGCGTATATGTGACACCAGCATGGACTTGTAACATATGAGTTGTATCAATTTGATTCGAACAAGTAGGGTTTGGTTCTTCTCCAGGATCAGTCGTTCCACCCGGATTATATGGACCGTCGCCTTCATAATAAACGCCATCTTGAATTCGATTTAGTCTTCCTTCTTGAACAGATTTAATCGAAGGTTGATTATATCCTTCATCAATAGCCAATGTTGCTCTAAAATAAACTTTAAATTTACCTTCAACTTCGTCAAAATATGTACTTGAGGCGATTGAAATAAAATGATCGCCAATTTCTTTGTCACTCCATCTGAAATTAAAACTTGGCTCTTCTCCGGCGGATAAATTGTATTCCGCATGCGTCACTGAATGCCATCTAACAACAGATGTTGGATCTGTTGCAAGATTTAAACCATCCATATTTTCATAATATTCGCCATTCAATTCTGCACGAACCATAAATTCTGTTTCAGTTGTGAAACCTCGTTTGTAAAAGGTCAATGTAATGGAATCAGGAAAAGGAAGTCCATATGATGAATTGAGTATTGTGTTTAATGTCCCTGTGTAAGTTCCCGCAGCAACATCTCCATCATATTCTTCAGCTTGAACTTCAAATGAAATTAAAAAAAGTGAGGTTATTAAACATAATCCCAATATGAGTATTCGACGCATGACAATCACTCCTTTAATCGCTGATTTTATAATGTTATAATATCACAATTATAATTTGATTCGTTTCATATTTTAGTGTTTTTTGAAGTAAAAAAAGAAGGTTTAGGATAATGTCATGATATTTCCAGTACTTTAATCGATATATTCATTAATAAGTTATAATAGAGTTAACATGCGAAGGAGTTGATTTTATGGAATACCTTTTACTTATCATTCCCGTATTATTCATTGTAGTGATTGTCATCAGAACTCTTAAATTTAAGCCGGCTATGATACCTGCAATGAAAAAGAAACATGAA
>JBAYCS010000186.1:0-2758 GCA_041668625.1 Acholeplasmataceae bacterium
ATTTAAGGAACACGTTAAAAAAGGATCAAATCCAAAAATTGATCAAGTAATTGAAGACATTGTCTTAAGAGATCAAAAAGATTCCACAAGAAAAGAATCGCCCTTACGTAAAGCAGATGATGCCATTACATTAGATACGACACACTTAACGATTGATGAAGTCGTTGAGAAAATTATAGAATTAACCGACAAAAGGAGAAATAGTCATGGAGTTTAAGATGTTGAAGGTGGGCCAAATTGTAGAAGGAACTGTCATTAAAATCGAAGAAAACACGATTTATTTAGACGTCCAATACACCACAGAAGGAAAAATTCATTTAGATAATTACGATAGACCAGCCCCAGAAACATTTATTGGTCTCATCAAGGAAGGACAAATCGTTAAAGCAAAAGTTCAAAAGATTACGGATGAACCAGCCCAAATTCTTTTATCACGCCTTCCATTATTAAATGATGAAAAATTTGATAAGATTCAAGCGATTGCTGGAACAGGGCAAATTGTAAAAGCAAAAGTGCGTCAAATTCAAGAAAAAGGACTTATCCTCAATTATCTCGATCAAGAGGTTTTCTTACCATATAGTTTATTAGATTATGATTTAGCGAAAGAAAAAGATTCTTTAAAGGGACGCATGCTAGATATTGAAATTCTAGAAGCTACTCAAAGAGGAAGAAGTAAGAGAGTCGTTGGATCTAGAAAATCTATTTTTGAAAAAGAAAGACAAGAAGCATATGAAAAGCGGATTACGCTTCGTCAAGAAGAATTAGAAGAAATTAATACAGGAGATGTATTAAAAGGAACGGTTGATAAATTAGAACCACATGCAGCAACCATCCGTTTTGATCATGTCGTAGGATTACTTCGTATTTCTCAAGTTTCTCATTATCGTATTGATAAAATTGAAGATGTTTTATCATTAAATCAAGAAGTTGAAGTTAAAGTAATTAAAAAAGAAGGAAACCGTCTAGATCTTTCCATGAAGGCGTTATTAAAAACACCTTATGAAAACTTCTATGAAGCACATAAGATTGGTGAAAATGTGACAGGAACAGTATTCCAAAAGTTACCTTTTGGTATTATTGTTGAAGTTGAAAAAGATGTTCGTGGACTTCTTCATAAAAACGAATTTTCTTGGAACCCAAATGACAATTTTGAAAGTTATGTCAAAATTGGTGATGAAATCACATTAAGCATTATTAGTATGGATCCTAAAAAAGAACGTATTGCACTTTCTAGAAAAGCTTTAGAAGATAACCCTTGGAAAAATGTGACCATCAAACGTTATGATGTTGTGACAGTTCCTGTGACTGAAGTTTCTAAAGATGGTATTAAAGTGATGGTTCAAGGTGTGGATGGAGAAATCCCAGCAAGTGAACTATCAAATGAAAAAATTGGTCGTCCTGAAGACTATTTTGCAGTCGGTGATGAAGTGACTGCGATTGTCACAGATGTACTTAGAGACCAATGGGTCTTAAAATTATCAATTCGCCGTGTATTAGAAAAACAAGAACGTGCATCTTTTGAACAATATTTAGAAGATGAAGAAGAATCACAAACAACAACCATTGGCGACTTATTTGCTGATAAATTTCAAGGAAAGAAAAAATAAACATAAAAAGTAGGTTTTATTATGCCTTTTAAGGTAGCCATTGTTGGCCGTCCGAATGTCGGTAAATCAAGTTTATTTAACCGACTTGTGGGTTCTAGATTATCGATTACAGATGATGAAGCTGGAGTCACGAGAGACCGTATTTATGGCAAAGCGGAATGGTTAACGAAAAACTTTCGAGTCATTGACACAGGGGGCATCGACTTAGGCGATGCTCCTTTTTTAAATCAAATTAAAGCGCAAGCTCAAGTAGCCATGGATGAAGCAGATGTCATCGTTTTTACTGTTGATGGTAAAAATGGATTACAAGATAGCGATCAATATATTGCTAAATTGCTTTATAAAACAGATAAACCTGTGATTCTTGCGGTAAATAAAATTGATGATATTAACCAAATCCAAAACATTTATGAATTTTATGCATTAGGTTTTGGTGATCCAATCGCCATAAGTAGCCATCATGGAATCGGAATTGGAGATTTACTTGATAAAATTATTTCCTATATGACTGATGAGGATCCGATTTACGAAGATACGACGTTATCATTTTGTATCGTAGGTCGTCCAAATGTTGGGAAATCGAGTTTAACCAATTCAATTTTGGGTGAAGAACGTGTCATTGTTTCTGAGATTTCAGGAACGACTAGAGATGCCATTGATACACAATTTAAAAAAGACCGTAGAGACTATGTCGTCATTGATACCGCAGGTATTAAAAAGCGTGGCAAAGTCTATGAAAATACGGACAAATATAGCGTTTTACGTGCCTTATCAGCCATTGAACGAAGTGATGTGGCACTCTTAGTCATTGATGGAAACGAAGGCGTTATAGAACAAGATAAACACGTCGCAGGATATGTCAGTGATTATGGTAAAGCTTGTGTGATTGTTGTTAATAAATGGGATGCCGTTGAAAAAGACGAGAAAACCATGAAAAAAATGGCAGATAAAATTAAAGATGAATTTAAGTTTATGGATTACGCTGAAATTGTCTTTGTGTCTGCTAAACATAACCAACGTATCCATACGATATTTCCAGCACTAAATTTAGCTTATGAAAATTATCAAAAAGAAGTTCAAACAAGTATTTTAAATGATTTATTACAAGATGCAGTGGCGATGAACCCAACACCTATTTTTAATCACGGGAA
>JBAYCS010000187.1:0-2738 GCA_041668625.1 Acholeplasmataceae bacterium
AAGAAGATCAAGCATGGACTAATACTTTCTTAAGATATAACGGATGGACTGGTGCTGATGGCATTTTCACATTTAATTTGACAGATGGTAATGAATCGATTGGTGCAGCCAAGGATACAGTAGGATTTATTTTTTCAGATACGTTTATTGGTGAGGTTTATGAAAACAATAAACTAAGAAAATCATCGGTGATGATTAATAATTCATTAGGATACATGGACACAAACGCACCCTTTGATCAAGCTTTTTCATTTGATTGGCGAGTTACCAATGATAAACCCGATAATCCTTTTAATCCAGATACATTTATTGGAAAACAAGCACGTAACTTAATGGATGGTGATGGTTTATTAGTTTCTCAATCAAAAGATACAACCTTGACCAGTTCTAGTGAAGGTATAAGTTATTTAACGAATCAAATTCCAGAATCAGTTGTGATTGATTTACAAGATGTGCAATCAATAAAAGACTTATATATATGGAATTATAATGCAGTACCTAGCTATGGAACAAAAACATTCAACCTTTATATAAGCGATGACAATGAAGTTTATACGTTAATCGATCAATACTCAATCGATCAGGCAACAGGCTCAAATACAGAACCTTATACATTGCATCTTGAATTAGAATCAATAAACGCAAGATACATAAAACTAGAACTAACCGAATCCTATGACACAACCTATGTAGGATTAGGAAAAATCATGATATTTAACGGTGAAGGACAATTTCTATTTGGTCAAGCATCTTCAAATTCGAATGTCACAGAACTTCATCCAAATGAAACATCATCGAGATTATGGCTTCAAGACGGCATAGTGATTGGCAATCATCTCTACATCTTCCCTATTTTGGTTAAGGATGAAGCAGATTTGTTTAAAGTGCATAATGTAGGTTTAATTAAAGCAGAGATTAAATCAGAAAGAATTGATTATGAAAATGCAACCTATTCAAATACGCCACTTCAATATCAAACAAATGACGGTGGAATTGTCTATTTTGGAGCGGGACTTTTAAATAACACAGCAAATGATGGTTACGTCTATATCTACGGGTACAAAGATATTAAGGGTCTACCTATCCAAAGAAATCTTGTGGTTGGTAGATTTAGATCTGAAGATATAGAAGATTTTAATAAGTGGACATTCTTTGATGGAGAAAACTTCACACATGATATGAACGATGTAGCTCCTTTAAAAGACAAAGTGTCTACAGAATTATCAGTGACATACATCAGTGAAGGCATGTTTAGTGGTAAGTACATGCTTGTTGTCATGGAAAACACGAATTCAGGTATCATTAGTTTTGCATTATCAGATACACCATATGGACCATTTGGAGATTACCAAAAAATATATGAAACTTCTGAACATACTTACTTAAGAAGTGCTTTCTCCTATAATGCTAAGATGCATCCAGCTTTATCAAAACCGGGAGAATACTTAATCTCATATAACGTTAATACGTCACAAGTTGGAGCATTAAGTGATGCAAGAATTTACTATCCACGCTTCATTAGAATGATTGAAGTCAAAAAATAAAAAGGAGTTAATCTATGAAAAAAGGCGACTTAATTAAAGTAGTTGAGTTAAAAAAGGGCATAAATACGATCACACTTGATCGAATTTATCCACTTGAACCATTTAAATCAAAAAATCATAATATCATCACCTATATGATTGATGATGAAGTGATGAAAGATGGCGTCATTTATGCAAATAAACTCATGATTGATGCTAAAAATCCAGAAAGTTTAGAACTTAAATTGGGAGCTGGATATTTAGTGGAGAAAGATGATGAGTTAACCAATCAGTTTATCTCTTATCATGCATGGTCTGGTGGAGATGGGATTTACTCATTTAATATGACGAATGGAAAAGATGGATTTGATCAAAAAGAAGAATTGAAGACATTATTTTTCTTTGGTGATACTTTTGTTGGAACATCGGATGAAAAAACTCATCAGAGATATCAACCACATCTGATGCCAAATAACAGTTTTGGAATCCATGAACATGGTAAAACGAAGTTTTTAGTCAATTGGCAAGAAGATGGATCAGTCTCAGGGTTTTATAAAGTAGATCCAAGATTTGATTTATCTGGAACTGTACCTTCTAATATTACGTATTATGACCGTAAAGAAAAGAATGTCGGATTTGTTTCAGGAATTAATCCTAAATCGTTAGAAATCGTATTTGACCTTCACACAGAACGCTTTATCAGCCATATAGATGTCTATAACTACTTTAGTGAAGAATCTGATTTACTATCAAAAAGAGGGATAAAGAATGTTTCAATTTATGGTTCACTAGATGGAAAAAAATATGATCATATTAAAGATACAAAACTTGGTATGGCAAAATCAAAAGATGACAAAGAAAAAATTAGTATAGATCAAAGTTACCGGTACTTTAAATGGGTGATTCCTACAGAAAAGGGTATTGGTAATCATAATGATAATTATTTTAAAGAAGGTATGTATGGACTTAACCTAGTAAAGTTCTATAATGGAACTCAACAATTTAGAGATTTGTATACCACATCAAATTCTGTTTTATTGAAAGACTATGAACATTCGTGGATATGGCTTCAAGATGGAGCAATTGTCGGTGATTATTTATATACACTCCCTATGGTCATTAATAGTGATTTAAATCAACCAGAAGGATTACAATTCTGTGTTAAAAATGTTTCATTATACAAGAGTAAGATTGTTGATGGCATGCCTGATTACA
>JBAYCS010000188.1:0-2736 GCA_041668625.1 Acholeplasmataceae bacterium
TCACCATGGTTTCAAATCTTATTCTTGAATTTCTATATACCAAATATTATGTGTATCGTCATAGTATTAATACTGCCATTAAAAATTAGTAAAAAAGAACATAACTAAGTTATCACATTAGATAAAAAGCACCCAGCAAAAGCTTAAGTGCTTATGAGAAATCATATAGTTTCAAATAGCTCATTATATGGGCTATTTTTTTTATAAAATACAATAGGTTGACCGTAAGGGGCTTCGATGTTGTGATACCCACTATGATAAGTTATTTTGGTGAATAAGTGTACCCAATCACCTTTAGGGAGGTTTACTTTTCGACTCATAGAATTCGGTTTTATGATAGGTGCAACCAATAAGTCAGGTCCAAACATATAAGCGTCATCGGTCTCAAAAAATATGTCTTGTTCATCTTCATAAAAAATAGGTCTTATAACAGGAATTCCCAGATGATAATAAGTGTTCTTAATATCACTCAGATAAGGCGACAATGCTTTATAGATTTTTGACATACGTGCAAAGTGATCTATCATATTTGGGTGATCAAATTGAATATTAATATCTGGCTTGTTCCCTTCGTGACATCTAAAAAGTGGAGAAAACACATTCATTTCAGTCCACCTCATCATTAAATCAATATTTCTTTTCATGTGGAGAATGGTAGTATAACCGCCAATATCACTATGGCTAATACCAATGCCTGTAGTTGCCATGCCTAATGTTGAAGTAATGACTGAGGGAAGTCCGTAAGCTTTTGAGAAATCAACATGCTGATCCCCAGACCACATGGAGTTTGTGTATTTTAAAGTGTCAGTGTATCCAGCTCTTGAAAAGAAGAAAACTTCATCTTGTTTATGTGATTCGATGATGGCATCGTGATTGCATTTAGCCCATAAAGTTGGCCAAATATTATGCATTATTTCTGCACTACCACTATGGATAATGGCATCTGTAGGCAAATACTCACCAAAATCAGCCATCCATCCAGACATGCCTAATCCAATCATGTTATGTTTAATGATTTCCTTATACCATTGAAATGCATCTGGATTTGTTAAATCAACAATTCCAGCTTTAAAGGTTGTAGACTTTATAAGATAAGGTAGATGATCTTGATTTAACACAAGATAGTTTTTGATTTTGGCTTCAAGGTATAATGAGGAGCTTTCTTTTAAGAATGTGTTGATGTAACCCATAAATCGAATGTTTTTGTCAGATAACCAAGAGACTAATTCATGGATATCATGATAGTTTTTCTCATCGACAGCCCAATTCCAATTTACTTGATATCCAAAAGAAGTAACTAAATGACCTGACCAATCTTGAGACCATATCGCCGAAATCTCAACACCGTGTTTTAAAGCATTTAATACTTTTTCTTTAATGAGATCAGTTCCACCTTGGATTGCAAGTATGGCCCCTTTTTCAGTCCAAGAAGGTAATTTAGGTTGTTTGCCTAAAACACTTGATAATAGACTAGATAGATCTAGAAAATTATCCTTAGTTCCAACAATCATAGTCTTAGGGATTTCTCTAAAATGAAGTTTAGTCTTATTTTGACTGAAATGAAATGTTGCAAAAGATTTTGTGTCAAAATGAATAAAGTATTTATGGCTCGACATAAATGTGGGTTGAACATAATAAGTTTGGTGGTTCTTAAACTTGCCTAAGTAATTTGGGTTTCGACCAAACACTGTTTCACGAATAAATTTCGTTAATAGTTTTTTTAGTGAATGATGTTCACTTACCCAAATACTTACTTTTTTCTTCTTTAAATTGAAACTTGCATATTGTTCACCACACCCATAAAACTTTTCATTGTCTGTTGAATTAAGGAAAAGAGTCAAGCGATTATAATCTTGATCGATTTCAAAGTTAATTTGGTAAACATCATTATGTGTCACTTGAAGATTTAAATTCACTTTACCATTTGTAAAATGATATTTATCATCAATTAATCCAGCATAAAAAAGTTTTGTAATATCTTTAAGTTTATCTTTAGTTTTAAACGTACCACGCTTCATTTGATAAGTTGCACTGCCTTTAGCAACTTCAATATATGTTTCATCCACTTTAAAATCAAATAGCGTATCGATTAAATTATTTTCCACTCTAGATTTTTCCATTTTCTCTATTCCATAATTTTTCATAAGCATATCCAGTGACTTTTTCAAGTACTCGTTTATCTTCATCAGAAGTATCTGGAATTAGCCCTTGTTTTCTTAAATCTATTTCTTGTTTCATCACTGCAAATGCTTGTTGAGAAAGTGGATATAATCGTATAAATAACATAGTCATCATTATGAAAAGAATAGGTAAGAAAACAAACATAAATTTAATGCCTTGAGCAGTCACTTCAGATTGAACAGTTAAATTGCCATCATAACCAAATAGACCTAAGAGAAGACCTACAAGACCTAAAGCGAGTCCATTTGCGATTTTCCTACTAAATGTAGCCATACCTGAATATGTTCCGCTCCGTCTTTCAGATGTAATGAGTTCATCAACATCTGTCATATCAGTTAATATTGCAAATGATGTGACAGTTCCAGCCGCTGTTCCAAAACCTGTTAAGAAAGACATAATAAATATAGGGATAATCGGAGCACCTTCATATGCAAAAATAAGCATTCCAATGGCAGCGATTATTTGCAATGGAAAGCCAATATAAGCGGGGAATGTTTTTGCCCGCTTTTTTAGTAAAAATTGATAAAGCATCATCGCAATCAATTGTGAACTTAA
>JBAYCS010000189.1:0-2718 GCA_041668625.1 Acholeplasmataceae bacterium
AGCGGCAAGCTCATAATAATATTCAGCAGTTTCTGTCTGTTTTTCATCATGCCCAATCGTCTCATAAATCATGCCAAGCATATATTGTGAATCACTGTAACCTAAATTTGCTGATTTTAAGAACCATTCAATCGCTTTAAAAATATAACGTTGAACATTAAATCCATAATAATAGTATGTTCCTAAAATGTGAATACTCACTGGATCGTTATGGCTAGCTTCTGAAAGTAAGACTTCATAATTTTCTTTGAAATAGATTCTTGCTGTATCTTCATCTCTTTCTCTACCACTTCCACTATGAAACATTAAACCAACCGCATATCCACATTTTGCACTACCTAAAGATGCGCCTTTTAGATAAAGCTCCATAGCTTTTTCTAAGTCTAGAGAAATGCCATCGCCTAAACCATAAAAACGACCTAAAAAATAATAGGCATCCGCATATCCAGAAAGAGCGGCTTGTTCAAAATGGTCTATCGCAACCATAATATTTTTTGATGGGGTATTCAAGATATAATTTGATAACCCTGCTTGATATAACTTTACTGCATTCATATGATCAACTCCAAATTAATGATAACATAATGTATTTTTTTTCTCATGTAAAACGAAAGGCCAAATTTGGCCTTTAGATAACTTGAATGTCTAAATGTTGTTTTATGGTTCGAAAAAAAATGTCATAGCCTCGTTGATTTAAATGAACACCATCTGTAGTGAATTGCTCATGAAGTTGATTTTGATCATCTTTTAGAGCACTATTCACATCAATGTATTCATAGACACCTCTTAAGGTTTTCAATTCCTCATTTAAACCATCTATTTCTTCATTAGAACGTTTTTTCACAAAGGTCTGGTTCGTCTTTTGATGATTAGGCAAAATGGGTGTAATACTCAACAAGTAGACGATTATCCCACTGTTTTTGAGTTCTAAAATGATTTTTTGAATATTTTCAATAATCTCATTTTTAGAAAAACTTGTTAAAACCAAATCATTGGACCCAATATGCAAAAACACAACTTTCGGTTTTGCTTTATACACATAAGATAGTCTATTTAATACACCACTCGTCGTATCACCGGGAATTCCTTGGTTGATAAGATGACTTAAATTCATTTTTTTTAGTGGAGCATAAGCCATCACTGAATCCCCAAGAAATAAAATATCACCAGTTTCAAAAGATACATCAAATCGTTTGATGTGTCTTTGATAGTCCGCTTCAATAATCGCTTTAATGACAACCAAATTTTTATCCATGATTAGTTATCAGACTTGATCTCAAAGATTAAGTCTCTAAGTTCTGCAGCTCGTTCAAAATCGAGATTCTTGGCTGCCATACGCATTTCACTTTCAAGTTCATCAATCATCATCTTTTGATCTTTCTTAGAAATCTTCTTGTAACTCTTTTCTTCTTCGACCATATCTTCTTTAATACTTATATTCGCTCGAATGTCTTTTTGGACAGTAATTGGTGTCACTCCATATTTAATATTAAACGTCTCTTGGATTTTACGACGACGATTGGTTTCATTAATGGCATAATTCATCGCATCACTCATTTTGTCTGCATACATGATGACTTTCCCATTTTGGTTTCTAGCTGCACGACCGATGGTTTGAATTAAGCTTCGTTCACTTCTTAAGAATCCTTGCTTATCTGCATCTAGAATAACAACTAAAGATACTTCTGGTAAATCAAGTCCTTCTCTGAGTAAGTTGATCCCAATGAGGACATCGTATTTACCAAGTCTTAAATCTCTTAAAATGGTAATCCGGTCCAAACTTTTTATTTCACTGTGAAGATATGCGACTTTAAGTCCTAATTGTTTAAAATAAGCTGTTAAATCTTCGCTCATTCTAATCGTTAAGGTTGTGACTAAGATGCGCTCATTTTTTTCAATCCGCTTTTTAATTTCAAAATATAAATCATCAATTTGTCCATCTGTTTTTCTTACTTCAATCACCGGATCTAACAAATATGTTGGACGAATGATTTGTTCAACGATTGGGATGCCTTTACTGAGTTCATATTCTCCTGGAGTCGCTGATAGATAAATGACTTGATTCACCTTTTGTTCAAATTCATCAAACTGAAGTGGTCTGTTATCAAGTGCTGATGGTAAACGAAACCCATATTCAACAAGTGTTGTTTTTCTTGAACGGTCGCCAAAATACATCCCTCTCACTTGAGGTATCGTGACATGTGATTCATCGATAATCATTAAGAAATCATCACCAAAAAAATCGATAAGTGTAGATGGTGTTTCTCCTGGACCACGAAGTGATAAATGTCTTGAATAGTTTTCAATCCCACTACAAACGCCAATCTCTTCAAGCATTTCCATGTCATATCTAGTTCTTTGTTCAATTCTTTGGGCTTCTAAAAGCATGTTTTGTCCCTTGAAGTAAGCAAGTTGTTCTTGAAGTTCATTATGAATGCGTCTTAAACTTTCTTTTAATTTCTCTTTGTCCGTCATAAAGTGTGATGCTGGAAAAATTGAAACATAAGAAAGTTGTTCGACAGCTTGACCTGTTGTCACATCAAATCGTTTGATTTCTTCAACTTCATCCCCAAAAAAAGAAATACGAATGCCTAACGCTCTTTCGTAAGCTGGAATGACTTCAACTGAATCACCACGAACTCTAAATGTTCCACGATGAAAATCGATGTCATTTCTTGTATAGGTAAGTTCTACCAATTTATTTATAAGGTTATCGCG
>JBAYCS010000190.1:0-2718 GCA_041668625.1 Acholeplasmataceae bacterium
ATCAATGATAAAAAGATCTTATCATAGTGCCACAAAACAATCCAAATACCATTAAAAAATGATAATGAAATCATTAAAAATGCAATATTCATATGAGTTTGTATCTCAAAATAGTTGTTAGGTTTAAAAAGAAAATAGATTAAAATGAGGGATAAGAGTAAATAAATAACACCCCAAATGGAAAATGTAGCACCTGCTGGTGTAAATAAATTATCGTACTGATCAGAAATCTGACCCGTTGTTTTATTATTCAAAGGTATCGTATTTGCTAAAACATTTAAAGTAATCATAAAGATAAATCCTATCACCATCATGATTTTAAGAATCAACATTTTATCCCCTCTTTCTTTATACTCAAGTATACTCCTAAAAAAATAAAAACTCCCATGCAAATAAGCATAGGAGTCATTTTTTATAGTAATTCTTTGATAAATGGTTCAATAAGTTTAGGTTCATATGATGGAGCAAAACGTTTGATGACATTACCATGACGATCGATAAGGAACTTCGTAAAATTCCATTTGATTTTGTTACTTCCTAGCAGTTTTGACATCAATGTAACTCTATTACCTTTGTAGTCTTTTCGTTGTTCGGATTTTAAGTATTCATAAAGTGGAATCGCATGATCACCATTAACATCGATTTTTGCGAATGTTTCAAATTGAGTACCATAAGTCAATTCACAGAATGATTTGATTTCTTCATTGGATCCTGGTGCTTGATTCATAAATTGATTCGAAGGGAAATCAAGTATTTCAAAACCTTTATCTTTGTATGTTTCGTAGAGTTTTTCTAGTCCTTCGTATTGAGGAGCAAACCCACATTTTGGTGCTGTATTGACAATTAACAACACTTTGCCTTTGTAAGTGTTTAGATCAACATAAGTTCCATCCATTTTTTCAACCTTAAATTCATATATTGTCATGATATAGCCCCATTTCTAGTTATTTAGATAACCTATACATATTATACTCTTTTAATGCAGTTTTCGTCATCATGAAGACTTGAATTCACATAAGAAGATAGTTGATAAGAGCTCATGTGTTCACTTTCATATGGTTTCAAACACGATAACACTTGATTGACATCTTTGATATGTGAATTTAACCATATTTTTTCATTTTCTTTCGTTAAGATCACTGGCATACGATCATGAATTTCTTTCATAAACTCATTTGCTTCTGTCGTAATGATTGTAACCGTGTGCAACAAGGAACCATCTGCTCTTTTGTATACACTTCTTAAACCTGCAAGTGGAAATACTTTTTGATCATTGAGTTGAATTCGATAGGGAATCTTGGTATTATTTGATTTCTTCCATTCGTAAAAGCTATCGGCCAAAACTACACATCTCTTTGATTCAATAAGATTAGAAAAAGATGGCTTTTCAATTAGTGTTTCTGCTTTTGCATTTATCATCTTAACCCCAATCTTTTCATCTTTAGCAAATGAAGGAACTAACCCCCACTTGAGATAACCGGCTCGATAATTTATGCCATCGTGAATAATTGAAATGACATCTTGGGTTGGCGCAATATTATATCTAGGTAACAAAGTTTGCATGTTAAAAGATTGAATATTATAATGTTTGTCAAGAATTTCAAGAAGTTGTTCATAAGTTACAATTAATGTGAAACGACCACACATGTTATTCCTCCTATCGTTTTAATGAGATAAGCTAAATCTTAACCTTGAAAAAACATCATATGAACAAAAAGACCGATTAGTGAAATGGCATTTAGCATCACCGAAAATATCATAAATAACTTTTGGTGGTGCTTTGATTTTAATTTTTGCTTATGAATCAATACTCTATATATTATCAAAAGAAATAGAACAACAGGGATGATTAAAGCTGGCCACTTAATCGATAACAATGTTGAATAAAGAATGCGAACAATTAAGAGCATAGACAAACTCACAACAAAATATAAATCAACATACAATCTCGTCATTGGATTTTTATCTCTATACGATTTCAAGCAAAAATGAATAATGGGTGTTAATAGAAAATAAAAGATAAAAAATACTGAAATCATTTGATATGAAGGATGTCCGTATAAATTTACATAAAAGAAAAACTGAAAAATATAGAAAAGTAATGCTATATCAAATGAAGCATATTCCATAAGATGTTCTTTAATAAATGCTTTATTGAACATATCCATACCTCCTGATAACTTCATCATATCATGCGAAAAATAATATAGACAATAAATTACATCAACCCTTAATTAGCTTCCATATGCCCTTTAAGAAATGATGGTTCATTATATCAATCATACCAAGTGCTCTATTTTTGGATAATTTTCCATCACTAAATAAAACCAGTGATCTAAGTGGCATCTCTTTAACGGAAGCTTCAAGCATTTCAATCATTGCAAGTGTGGGATTCTCTCCAGCGACATTAGCATATTCTTTTCTAACCATCTTATAGAGCATTTTCCCGATCATTGTATGTCTAATTTCACCAATTGTTGAATTTAAATGATAGGGTTTATCACTTTGTATTAGTGGAGTTCTACATCCCAAAAGAGATTCATAATCCTCAACTGTTGGGTTGAATTGATGTTGGACTAAATGATAACTTTTGACATGATCTTTATCGATAATACTTTGTGATTCAATAAAAATTTTTTCTTCTAGTCTTATATCTCTTGAAGATGAACCAATTCTAAAATGATACATCCCAGATTCAATTTTAAAACCCTTTTGATA
>JBAYCS010000191.1:0-2711 GCA_041668625.1 Acholeplasmataceae bacterium
AAACTTAATTGAATTATTATTAGCTTCAATCCTAAATCATAATATCGCTTTAGTTTATATTTTAGGGATGTGTCCTTTAATCGCAATTTCAACGAATGTTAAAAATGCAAAAGGAATGGGTTTAGCGGTTGTGTTTGTTGTTACCATAACGGGGATCATTAACTGGCCAATTTATGCATTATTAAAAAGCACAGGAACTACCAATCTTTCACTATTAGTATTTATTATTACGATTGCAGCAACCGTTCAATTTCTTGAAATGTTTTTAGAAAGATTTATTCCAAAACTATATAACGCTTTCGGTATTTTCTTACCACTGATTACAGTTAACTGTGTGGTTTTAGCTGTTTCATTATTCTTTGTCAATCGTGAATATTCATTTGCAGAGACTGCGGTCTTCTCATTTGGTTCAGCAGTTGGTTGGATGCTTGCGATAATTTTAGTTGCGGGTATTCGTGAAAAGATGAAAAAACAAAGTGATGTTCCACGTGGTTTAGCTGGAAAAGGTATCGTATTCATTATTTTAGGTATTCTCGCGTTAGCCTTTATCGGCTTTACCGGGATTGCAAACATTTAGGGGGTACATATGAACTATTTAGTACCAGTTGTATTAATTGGTGTATTGATTGTCATCACATTGTTACTGATTCTCGCTGAGAAGTTACTTGGCGGCGGAAAAGAGAAAATGTTGATTGTTAACGACGATAAAGTCATTCCTGTAAAAGGTGATGAAACTGTATTAAATACTTTATCACAACAAAAGATTTTCATTCCATCAGCATGCGGTGGGAAAGCAACTTGTGGTTTTTGTAAGTTTCATTTACTTGATGGAGGAGAACCAAAACCCACTGAACTTCCATTCTTAAGTGAAGTAGAACAGAAAAATGGAATTCGGCTTGCTTGTCAAGTCAAAGTGAAAGACAATATGCGAGTTGAAATTCCAAAAGAATTGATGAATGCTAAAGAATATAAAACAAAAGTTGTTTATATTGAAGATCAGACTTATGATATTAAACTCGTTCGCTTTCAATTGATAGATCCACCTAAAATGGAGTTTAAACCTGGCCAATATGCACAAATTAAAGTTCCAGGAATTGACATTATTCGAGCTTATTCGATTGCGTCACATCCAAAAGACTCATCTCAAATCGAACTAATTATTCGTCAAGTACCGAATGGGCAAGCGACAACATTTGTTCATAAAGCACTTGAAGTTGGTGATAAAATCATTTTAACAGGTCCATATGGCGATTTTTATCTTCAAGAAGACTCGAATCGTGAAATGATTTGCATTGCTGGGGGATCAGGAAAAGCTCCAATTCGTGCCATTCTATATTTCTTAAGGGATCAAGGAATGCCAAGAAAAGTCAAATATTT
The DNA here is from genome assembly GCA_041668625.1 of Acholeplasmataceae bacterium. Classification (GTDB taxonomy): domain Bacteria; phylum Bacillota_I; class Bacilli_A; order Acholeplasmatales; family Acholeplasmataceae; genus UBA6181. The sequence goes on from JBAYCS010000191.1 coordinate 1,378, forward strand.
CTTTGGTGCAAGATCAAAAAGAGATTTATATATGACAGAAGAGTTTATGGAACTTGAGAAAGAATTTCCCAATTTCAAGTATATACCTGCACTGTCTGAACCACTTCCTGAAGACAATTGGACAGGAGATGTTGGTTTAATTACAGATGTTGTCGATCGACATGTAAATGATTTAAGTGAAGCAGAAGCATATCTATGTGGTTCACCTGGAATGATTAATGCTTGTATTAAAGTATTGACAAAACATGAAATTAAACAACAAAATGTATTTTACGATAAATTCTCATAAAAAAGGGTTTCTCCAAATTTGGAGAATCCCTTTTTATTCATGTGTTTTTTGAATTTTTTGTTCAATTGCTTTATGGTATACGGCTTGTGCAACTAGTTTATGAACATTTGGATCTAAGGCATCAGGTACAATTTGATGAATCGTTGGTGTGATAGCATCTGCAATGGCAAGGCTTGCAGCCAACATCATTTCTCTGGTTATTTTTTTAGCATGACTATCTAGTGTTCCTCTAAATAATCCGGGGAAAGCTAAAAGGTTATTGATTTGATTTGGATATTTAGAACTGCCAGTTCCAATAATATATGCTTTTGTATCTTTTAAATCTTCAACTGTTATCTCAGGAACTGGATTAGCCATTGGGAAAATGATAGGTTTATCATTCATGGAATTAACCATGTGTTTCGTGACTAAGTTACCTCTTGAGACTCCAATAAAAACATCACTACCAGTCATGGCATCTTGTAGATTACCTGCTATTTCAAAGGGATTTGTCTTTTTAGCAAGTTCTAAATGTGATGGACTTAAAGATTTATCATGTGCATTTAAAATGCCATTTTTGTCACACACGATGATATGTTTAGCACCAGCACTGATCAAAAATTCAGCAATTGCAGTACCTGCAGCTCCTGCTCCGTTGATCACAATCTTCACTTGATCAATCGTCTTATTGACCAATTTCAAGGCATTCGTCAATGCAGCAAATAACACAATGGCTGTTCCGTGTTGATCATCATGGAAGACTGGGATATCTAGTGAATCACTAAGCGCTTTTTCAATTTCGAAACAACGCGGAGCACTGATATCTTCTAAATTAATACCTGCAAAGTTTTTAGCTAAGTAGGTAATCGTTTTAATTAACTCACTTGAATCTTGAGTATCAATACAAAGAGGAATGGCATCAACATTAGCCATTGTTTTAAATAACATAGCTTTTCCTTCCATAACTGGCATCGATGCGAGAGGTCCAATATTGCCTAACCCTAAAACAGCAGAGCCATCTGTAATAACTGCAATTAAGTTTTGTCTTCTTGTGTATAGATAAGAT
>JBAYCS010000192.1:0-2702 GCA_041668625.1 Acholeplasmataceae bacterium
CATTTGGTAGGCAGTTCAAGTATCCTTCAAAGTCGCCTTCTTCAGCTTTTCCACCAAGGGCGATTCCTACCGAGTTACTATTTGCTGTTGGGCCATAGATATCTCTACCATTTGCTGGACATATAGCATTGGAAAAGAATTCGCCTTGTTTTCTTCCATCTGGCGAAGCTGGCAGAATAAACCCTGCACTTACCCAGTAATTCCAAGAAAGCATTCCCGGTCGAAATTGACGATTGGTCGATTTCGTTTTATATTTCCATGTTTCACTTGCAAAAAACGCCATATAATCTTTCGCTATTTCATCTGCTTCATCATTATTTTGACCGTATTTAGGCGCTTTATTGATAGCTATTTGTCTTAATTTATCGTAGCCTTCCCAATTTTTAATTAGTGCTTGTTTTAAAGTTTCTAAAGTGCATATTTTCTTATCAAAAACCAGGTATTTAACAGAAAGAATTGAATCAACTGTCGTCGCGTATGTTACTCCTTCAATTGTAACAAACCTAAGCTCTGCTCCACCTTCGGTAACATCTTTTTTTGATTCAATCGTCCCATTCACTAAAGTAGACAAATATGGCGTATTGCCAAACATAGACCTTATAGATTCTGATTTTTCGTATAATTCAACACTTTTTTTAATGATGTATGCGGTTTGAGATTTTACAGCATCATAGAAGTCAGAAAATGAAGTCATATCATCCAGAGCTTTTGTTTTTGGCCCATATTGCTTGATTGGGAGTTCTTTTCTTGATGAGTCTTTTACCTTTACGGTTAAATCTTTACCTTCGTTAAACGCTAATTCTACAGCTTTATATAGATAAAGATTATTATCTACAGTACCAGAACGATCATTTCCAACCATCGTGTTTTCTAAGCAACCAACAGAGGCATATTCATGAACATTTGATTCATTGATAAATTTTTCAACATGTGCTTCTTTTGCTTCTCTAATCATCCCTGCCATTGACCTTTCATCAAAGTTTAAAAGGAAAGGAGCTCCTTGCGAAGAAGATACCATATCCACAACTTTATCAAGCAATTTGTCTGGTGTGTTTTTGTGTAATCGAACATTTGGTTTAGGCTCTAGAATTGGAGACATTTCATCAATCACTTCAAGCAATAAATATGTTAATTCATTGGTTTGATCGTTTCCATGTGCGTCTCTTCCACTGAGATTAAATAGTTGTCCAAATCCAGCAGTAATTCCATTATTTCCAACTCTAATTTGAGCGTCATAAGCAGTATTACAATGAAACCAAAAACTTCCAAGAATATCTTTCATAAATTCATCAGTCATTCCATCTTGCTTGGATTTTAGATAATATGGATAAAGGTACTGATCTAGTCTTCCAAACGAAACTCCTGGTGCGGGATAGTTTTCATCAGACATCACTAACATATGAGTTATCCATAAAGACTGAACAGCTTGATAAAAATCTTTTGCTTTTTCCCATGGAACAATTTCAAGATTAGAAGCCATTAGTAAAAGTTCTTTTTTTCTTATAGGATCAGTTTCGGTAGAAGAAAGGGAAATACATTTTTCTTTATATTTCCTTGCGAGTTCAAAAGGCATTTTCGCAGAAATCATCATTGCTCTTAACTGCTCACCTGAAGAAGAATCTTGCTCTTTTTTTGTCATTGATTCATAAGTTGTTTGAATTTTGTCATATACAGAGTGGAAACCATTATCAATGATTTTCTTATAGTCTGGAATTAAGTGACCGCATGTTGAACCTACATTTCCAAACCCAGCAAAGTAATATTCAAGGAAAGAATTACGAGCTCCTTTTTCACTATATACTAAATGATCTCTTTTCTTTGCCTGTTTTTTATCAAGGCAATGCGATGTGAGCATATTAAACTGAGCACCACATAACAAATCATTCTTAATAATTTCAATTGGTGCATTATTTACCATCGCTTCTTTGATAAAGGTTGCTCTTCTTTCTTTTAACGATAATTTCCAAAAATCCTCTGGCAATTGAATCGTTGTTGCACTTTGTAAGGATGAAGATGTGAAGGTTTGATAAAACGAAATTGTTTCTGGAACAATATAGTAAGTAATCTCGTCAAAAAGAAAGTCCCAAGGCTTTCCAGTTGTATAGCACACATACTCATTATTCCAATCACGTTGTACTCCTTCAAAATAATAATCACGTAACCACTTTACTCTTGGAGAAAGATTTTTAGGTTGTTTTAAGGTTGAAACATTGTCCATATAGTTCACCTTTCCTTGTCGTGGTAATACCACGATTTCATTATAAGTCTTTTTTTATTGAGGGACAATAGCATTTTCAAAAAATATATGAATTTTTTAAATTTTGAGTGTCATTATTAATAAAAATAGTGATTTCAAGATGAAATCACTATTTTGATATATTCACAATTATTTAATTTTTCCGATGTACATTATATGATTTGAATGTGGAAAGTATTTTTTCTTTTCACAAAGCCTTAATGACAACTTCAAATAAAAATCTCTCACTTCATCTGTTGACTCCTCGATTGTATGAAGTCTAGTGCCAGTAATTCCCTCTTGTCCAAATATGGTTATTTTTTCAAATCCTAATTTGTTAAAAAACGGCTCTATTTCATCGTTTTCAATAAAAGTTGATGCGGTAAAAGCTGTCCCACTCCACGAAATATCTTGTTCCATACAATCAAATAAATCAAGTGCTGTCTCATTTATTATTTCTAAAGGA
>JBAYCS010000193.1:0-2646 GCA_041668625.1 Acholeplasmataceae bacterium
GCAGGGCTAGAATTCTAATGAAGGAGGGTGCCCAATGCTAGAGAATAATGTCAAAGATGGACAAGATAGAAGACCATCTCGCACATCTCGTGTGAAAAAAAGAGAAGAAAAGCTTTATGAAGAAAAAGTTGTCAATATTGGTAGGGTAACCAAAGTTGTCAAGGGTGGTAGACGTTTTAGTTTCTCTGCTATCGTTGTTGTTGGAGATCGAAAAGGAAATGTAGGATTTGGAACTGGTAAAGCTAGTGAAGTTCCAGATGCAATTCGTAAAGCGATTGAAGATGCAAAGAAAAACTTGATTTTCATTCCAAGAAATGGAACAACTATTCCTCATACAATCACCGGACGTTACGGTGCTGCAAAAGTATTTTTACGCCCAGCTGTTGAAGGAACCGGCGTAATCGCAGGTGGACCTGTTCGTGCCGTACTTGAACTTGCAGGCGTTGAAGATGTATTAAGCAAATCATTAGGATCAAATTCACCGATTAATATCGTTAGAGCAACGATGTCAGGGCTAAAACAATTAAGAAGCCTTGAAACAATTGCCGAAACTCGTGGTTTATCGGTTGAGGAGGTCTTGAAATAATGGCTAAAGTAAAAGTAACCTTGGTTAAAGGGTTAATGGGCCGCAAACCTAACCAAGTAAAAACAGTCAGAGCACTCGGACTTAATAAGAGAAATTCATCTGTTATTAGAGAAGAAAGCGATGCAATAAACGGAATGATTAATACCATCCGTCATCTAGTTAAAGTCGAAGAAGTGAAGTAGGAGGTGCCAATATGAAACTACATGAATTAAAACCAGTTGCAGGCGCTACTCATTCCAAAAAACGAGTTGGACGCGGAACTAGTAGTGGAACAGGTAAAACATCAGGGCGTGGACAAAAAGGCCAAAACTCACGTACCGGTGGTGGAACTCGTTTAGGTTTTGAAGGTGGACAAACACCTCTATTTAAACGCTTACCAAAACGTGGATTTACAAACTTTTTCAGAACTGAATATGCTATTGTAAATTTACTTGAATTAAATTCTTATCCAAATGGAACAATTGTAACTCCTGAAGTTCTTTTATCAGACCGTAAGGTAAGTGCGCTTTTAAGTGGTATCAAGATTTTAGGAAAAGGTACACTTACTGTTAGTTTAACTGTTAAAGCTCATAAATTCTCGGCTTCTGCGAAAAAAGCAATTGAAGACGCCGGCGGCAAGACAGAGGTGATTTAATATGGAGACTCTAAAAAAGATATTTAAGAATAAGGAATTAGTTAAAAAATTACTATTTACTTTACTTGTCTTTTTAGTATTCAAATTATTCACTTATGTTACAATGCCACTTATTAATACGGCTTCACTTACAGATTTATTCTCAAATAGTGGATTCTTAGGAATTATGAACTCCATTTCAGGTAATGCACTTGGGAACTATTCTGTTATTGCTTTAGGAATTAGCCCATACATTACGGCATCAATTGTCATCCAAATGTTACAAATGGATATTATCCCTGTTTTAAAAGAGTGGTCAGAAGAAGGCGAAGTTGGCCGTCAAAAAATAAGCCGTTTAACAAGATATGTCGCAATCGTACTTGCATTTGTACAAGCACTTGCAATGACATTTGCTTTCAACAGTACACAAACATCCATATTTACATTTGGAGTTTCAGACTGGGCAACAGCAGGTGGACGTAATTTATGGTTCTTAGTTTATTTCTATATCGCAGTCGTGTTAACAGCAGGAACTGCATTTACGATTTGGCTAGCAGATCAAATTACATTAAAAGGAGTTGGAAACGGTTCTTCAATGTTAATCGTTGCCGGAATCATCATTTCCTTTCCTGGAACAATTGTTTCTTTATTCCAATATTATATTAAAGATGCTGCAGGTGCATTATCAACAGATATATCGCCCGTTCAAGGAGCATTTGCTGGTTATGTATTATTTGGTGTTAGTATTTTAATGTTTGTCATCGTGCTGATTGGGGTAACCTATATGCAAGATGCGCAACGAAAAATACCTATCCAATATGCAAATAGACCGGCAAGTTCAAAATTTGCTGGAAAATCGGAATCTAACATTCCGATTAAGATTAATACTGCTGGTGTTATTCCAGTTGTATTCTCATCCATCATCTTATCATTACCGAATACAATTTTCAGTTATATTTCTTGGGGATCTAGCTCATTAGCTACATCAGCACAAAACTGGTTCGGACAAATCTTCTCGTATCAACAACCGATTGGATTTGCTTTATATATGCTTTTAATTGTTGTGTTTACTTTCTTCTATGCGTTCATCTTAATTAAACCTGAACAATTATCTGAAAACCTTCAAAAACAAAATGCTTATATTCCAGGAGTTCGTCCAGGAAGTGAAACAGAAGCTTATATTATCAAAACATTGTTTAGAGTAACAGTAATTGGAGCACTTTACTTACTACTTATTGCCAGCCTTCCAATTATTACCTCGGCTATCTTGGGACAAAGCTACGCTCGAATTGGTGGTACTTCCTTATTGATTATCGTTGGTGTTGCTTTAGCAACGGCAAAACAAATTGATACAGACACGCAGGAAAAGGCATACGCGGGATTCATGAGATAGTATCATGATAAATTTATTGATTATGGGGAAGCCAGGAGCTGGCAAAGGTACCCA
>JBAYCS010000194.1:0-2618 GCA_041668625.1 Acholeplasmataceae bacterium
TACTGAAATATCTGGTGATATGATTGTTAAAATGGTTATTGATGTTTTGACAGATAATGTCACATATCATTTTATGGTTAATCCAGATGATGATGACTCATATGAATATGATGTGGATGACGATGAGGATGACGAAGACGAAGAAGATGAAGACGAACAAGATGATGAAGATGAACAAGATGATGAAGACGAAGAGGACAATTAGTAAAAAAGGCAACACTCTTAAATTGAGTATTGCCTTTTAATTTGTTCATCAACTAGACTTAAACCAATCCATCAGGTCATCTGATTTCATAGGCTTTGCAAAGAAATATCCTTGGGCATAATCACATTTAAGAGACGTCATTAAATCAACTACTTCTTTAGTTTCAACTCCCTCAACGACAACTTTATAGCCAAGATCCTTAGAAAGTTTGATGGTTGATTCTACAATGGTTAACATTGTGGGATCAGTCATCACATTTATCATAAAGAAGCGATCAATTTTTATAAAATGGATAGGAAATTGAGTGAGATAGGCTAGTGAAGAATAACCCGAACCAAAATCGTCTAATGAAATTTTCACACCTCTATCCACAAATTTTTGTAGAACTGACTTACTTTCTCCTGGATTAATCATCAATGCTGATTCAGTGAGTTCAAACTCAATCAAATTCGTTGGCACTTTCGAATCAATAATAATTTTCATAGATCGATCAAAAAAATTTGGGTCATAAAGATTTTTAGCAGAGATGTTTATTGAAATAGGAACTGGGCAACCAAGATTTTTCAAACTCAGGCATTCAATGAGTGCATTTTTTAAAACCCAATCTGTAAATGTATGAATTAGCTTAGTTTCTTCAATAAGTGGAATAAATGTATCAGGTGCTATAAATCCTCTTGTTGGATGATGCCATCTTGTTAAGGCTTCTAAACCATATGTTTTACCAGTTGATAAATCAATTTTAGGTTGAAACACTAGATACGTTTCTTTAGTAGCTAATGCTTCAGTAAATGAAGCTAATAAATCATATTCTGAACGTCGTCTATATTTTTCTTTATCCCCTAAGACGTAAGTCAAATTGTTGATTTGAGCATATCTTGCAGCGATATCTGAATCTTCAAATACATTTAAGTTTTTACACTCTCCTAGAGAGTGACACGTTGATCCACCAATCGAGAAATCAACATAAAGAGGTACACCTCTAATCTTTTTGGTTTCAGCAATAATATCTGCAACTCTCTTAATGTCACCCTCTAAATTTGTAAAAGGTGTCATAATCCAAAGTTTGTTACTGTCAGATTGAATAACGCTTGATTTTTCAGATAAACTACGTTTTAGATCTACATAGACTTGGTGAACAAGATCGTGATAAATTTTAATGCCTAAAATATCAATGATATTGTGATGGTTATTAATCAAAATAGTGAAAACAGAGTAAGTTGTAAACTCAAGTTCTTCAAATACTTTTTTTAAATGATTAACATTAGGAACCATGGTTTCTTGGTTCATTGACATTAGTTTTTCAATCTGAATGGCATTTTTTCTTAAACGATTCGATGCATAACCAATGATTAATCCAACAAGAATGAAAATGAGCATACGATAAAGCCAATTTAAAGGATCTTGCATCTCATTGGTAAGAGTATCAATAGGCATAAGTGGTCCAAGTAGTATGGCTGCAACAAATGCTGTTGCTGCACCGATATAAGGTCCATAAAATATACCCGCTAAAATTATGGGGATATACATCGAATGAGAGAAAACAAATTTAATACCACCAGTGTAGTAAACAAGTAGATAGATTAATGGCAATAGAAAAAGAATGACAATCAAAATATAAGGATTTTTTTTAATTGCAATCCAGTCATCAATGAAAAATTTCAGATTTTGCCTACTTTTTTTGGAATTCATAAAATACCTCGAAAATGAAGCTTCAAATGATTGATTAATAATATTTTACATCAAAAACAAATTATTTCAAAAATGAAGTTATTTTTTCATCTCATAAAGTCTTTTTTAACAAGTAAAGGATCAAAAGTCGAACTATCGTGTCTATGAGTTGATTTTATAATATTATACTGATAATACAATCTAATTTGCATTATATCGTACTATTTTTTTGGATTTCCAAATAAAATATTTTCATGATATCCTAAAAATGGGAGATGAATTCATGATACATTTAGTAGAACTGAATAAAGATAATCTTTTTGAAGTCATAAAACTTTATGATACATTAAGTGAATATCAAAAAAAGTGCGTTGCACCTAATAGCATTTCAATCGCACAAGCCTACGTCAATCCTCAAGCATGGCCTAGAGTAATATATGTGGATGATACTATGATTGGATTTGTTATGATATCTACACATGATGAAGATATCCCAAAAGAAGATCAACCATCTTATTATCTATGGCGTTTTATGATAGCGTATCCTTTTCAACATAATGGATATGGCAAAACAGTATTAGATTTGATTATTGATAAAGCTAGAAATGAACACCAATCATATCTTTATACATCGTGTGAGATGGAAGGTGACATGCCTTATCAGTTTTACATCAAATATGGATTCATTGATACGGGTATAAATGATGGAGAACAAGTGTTGAAATACAAATTATAAAAAGATTCA
>JBAYCS010000195.1:0-2613 GCA_041668625.1 Acholeplasmataceae bacterium
AATGATTGATAAGTCATATCGCCCATCAATACAGAGACATCAGAAGTCATCTTCTTAAAATATTCTAAATCTTTAGGATAATGCCAAGGTAATAAATTACCTTTTCCAATTAAATGGTTTTCATCCATTGCCCAAATCATCATTATCATACAGAAACCTCTCCTTTGATGGCTTTATCAGGATGATAATCCTCTAATTTGAAATCTTCAAACTTAAAGTCAAATAATGATTTAACTTCTGGATTAATCCACATCGTCGGGCGCTTTTTAGGTGTTCTTTGAAGTTGCAAATTCACTTGATCAAGATGGTTAAGATAAATATGTGCATCACCTAATGTATGAACAAAAGTCTTTGGTTTAAGGTTTGTCACTTGGGCAACCATCAGTAAGAGTAAGGCATAAGATGCAATGTTGAATGGAACACCTAAAAAGATATCTGCACTTCGTTGATAAAGTTGTAGTGAGATTTCACCGTTTTCAACATAAAACTGAATGAGGGTGTGACATGGAGGTAGTGCCATATCTTTAATTTCTGCAGGATTCCATGCGGAAAGAATCATTCGTCTTGAATGAGGATTCGTTTTTATCTCATCTAAAATGAATTGTAATTGATCTACACCATTAAAATTACGCCATTGTGCACCATAAACAGGACCTAAATCACCATGAATGCGTGCAAAAACCTCGTTATTTTTGATTTTATCAACAAATTCAGCCATTGATTCACCTTGATAATCCGGGTGGTTTTGATAAGATTTATATGGCCAATCATTCCAAATTTTTACATCGTTATCAACTAAATATTTAATATTAGTGTCGCCTTGAATGAACCATAATAATTCATGAATAATTGATTTTAAATGAACTTTCTTTGTAGTTAGTAATGGAAATCCATCGGATAGATCATACCGCATTTGATAACCAAATACACTGAGTGTCCCAGTCCCGGTACGATCCATTTTTTTCTTTCCATGTGTTAAGACGTATTGACAAAGATCTAAATAAGGTTTCATGAAAACCTCCTATTTTGCGAGTTCGTAGAGTGCTTCCGTATAAATAATCGTTGCAAGTATGAGATCATCGATACCAATGAATTCATTTTTTTGATGAATAAATGTTGGCTTATCTAAAAAGTGAGGACCAAAAGCCACTGAATTGGCCATTGCTCTAGCAAAAGTTCCACCACCGATATTGATTGGTTTTGCTTTTATGTCACCTGTATGTTTTTGATAGACCTTCATTAATTTTTTAACTAAATCAGAATTTGGATCTTTATACAATAATTCTTGATGTTTATCAAGTGTTACTTTTGCATCATAAGGCATACAAGCTTTTTCTAGTTTAACCATGACATCATCAAGTTTTACACCATTTGGATAGCGAAGATTTAATGAGATCTGATACGTATCACCAATCTTTTTAATCACACCAAAATTATTCGTTAAGTCACCCATTTCATCATCATGGTAATTCGCATTAAATTTCTTACCATGAATATCATGGATTAAGATGTCTTTGACAAGAGATACGAGTTTACTATCAAAGTTTTCTTCAATAAAGAACTCAAATAAGCGATCAATCGCATTTTCACCAAATTGAGGTGTCGAGCCATGTGCGCTCTTTCCATCAACTTTTAAGGTAAGCTTTTGTTGATTTTTCACTGCTTTTCCAGGATAATTATGTTTCTTTAAGAATTGATTGAATTTATCTTCAAGATTTAGATTTGAAGTAACACAACTTGCATAATCCGGAACCATATTATCTCTGAATCCACCTTCAAGTGATTCAATATCTTTTATATCGAATTTCCCTTCGATAAAAATACGCGTAATCCCTTTTTCAGCATAGATTAAAGGAAAATCAGCATCAGGTATAAATCCTGAAACAGGTTGTTCTGGATAAATGCTAAAATAATGTCTTACACAACGCCATGCAGTTTCTTCATCATTTCCTAAAATAAGCTTAATGCGCTTTGAAAGTGGAACATTAAGCTCTTTCAATATTTTTAAAGCATAATAAGCAGCAATCGTCGGACCTTTATCATCTTCAGTTCCACGGCCAAACATTTTACCATCATGGATTTCTGCGCCATATGGAGGATATGTCCAGTCATTACCTGCAGGTACGACATCTAAATGGCCAATCATGCCAACAAAATCTTTTTGATTCCCATATTCAATATGCCCAGCATAACCTTCTAAATTTACAGTTTTAAAGCCATCTCTTTGTCCTAAATTGATCATAAAGTCTAAGGCTTCTTTTGTGCCTTCACCAAAGGGTGCTCCTTTACGATTAGGATCATATGATGTCATTTCAGAATTAATCTGAATGAGCTTTTTCAAATCAGTGATTAATAAGTCCTTACGTTTTAGAACTTCTTCTTTAAAATTAATTGACATTTTTACCATTTCTCTTTTTTTATTGTAGCATAAAGAGGATGCTTTAGGTAGTTTGATGTATGGATAAAAAAACGTACGAGACTAGTCCCGTACGTTAATATAAATATTTCCAGTTCCTGTTTCAGCATTTAAGCTAATCGAACCAGTGGTTGTGAGATGACGATCGCCTTGGTTGATACCATCTATCATAATTTTTCCTGTGTTCGTGTTTAAAT
>JBAYCS010000196.1:0-2613 GCA_041668625.1 Acholeplasmataceae bacterium
GGTATCTCTTCTTTTAACACTAAAAGTTCAGATGGCGATAGATCTAATGATTTAGAAAACAACATTTGCTTTTTTGCAAATACTGGATGCTTAAAAGCTTCCATATAATACTCATAACGAATGCGTTCTTCTGCAGCATGTTGATCCACTAAATAAAGTCCTTCTTCGTTTTGAAAGATCAAATAAGTCCCAGAAAAAGTTCCGATATAATCCATCTCTGGCAATTTTTTAATATCAAGTTGATTTGCAAATGAATCATTTATTTTCTCTTCAATAAAAAGAGACTCTTGGACATAAGATTCATCTTTCATCACACGTTGATAGGGTGATTGAATTTCTTGGGTGTTTCCTGTAAGTGTACGTTTTATAATATCTTCTATCAAAAATGCTAAAACAAATTCATTTACAAACTTAACTTCATATTTTTGAGGATGGACATTAACATCAATAAGTGATGGATCCATTTCTAAATATAAAAGCGCCATCGGATATTTTCCGACCATGATCCGACTATGGTAGCCATCGATTACAGCTTGAATTAAACGATAATTTTTAATGTATCTTCCATTGACGATGAGTGTGATATCTTTTTTCTTTGATCTTGCATGTTCAGGGCTTAATAAATATGCTTCAACTTCGATTTTTTGAATCGTATCGTGCGCTTTTAATAATCCTTTTGTCAAATTCTGGCCGTAAATTTGATAAATAAGTTGCTCAATATTTCTATTCCCATATGTTTCTTTCATCAGTTTTTGATCCATCCACAACGAAAAGGCAATTTCCGGATGTGCTAAAGCTAGATGATCAAATAAATCTAGGATTGCTTGTCGTTCTGCGTATTCAGACTTGATGTATTTAAACCTTGCTGGCGTATTATAAAATAAGTCTTTAACTGAAACAGATGTTCCAATATTAGTGGCAGTCAATCCATCACTCACTAGTTTCCCACCTTCATAAATCACTACAACACCGTCATTATCGGATTTTCTAGTTTTTAATGTGACTTTAGAAACAGAGGCTATTGCTGCAAGTGCTTCACCACGAAAGCCTAAACTTAAAATATGGTTCAAATCTTCTTCCTCACTGATTTTTGAAGTCGCATGTCTTAAAAAAGCCAATTTTGCATCTTCTAAATCCATACCACAACCATTATCAGTTACAATCATTTCTTTCATACCCATGTCAAAAATCTCAACCTTTACGGTTGATGCGGATGCATCAATTGCATTTTCAATGAGTTCTTTCATCACTGATGCAGGTCGATCAACGACTTCACCTGCAGCAATCATATTCGCTAATGTGGTTTTCATGACATGAATGGTAGACATCATAACTCCTATTTCTTTAAAATCGTTTGGAGATGCTTCAATAACAGTAAAGCTTCTATTGGCGTTAATTGATCAATATTTAAACCTTCAATTTCTTCTAATACGTTTAAGTGATTAGGATCAATCACGTGTACTTGTTCTTTCTCAAAGTCATCATAGTTAAATAAATCAAGTGATATTTTTAAATCTTTTTGTTCAAGATGATGCAAGATTTCTTTACTTCTAGAAATTAAACTCTTCGGTAGATGAGCAAGTGAAGCGACTTGAATTCCATAAGATTTGTCGGTAGCTCCAGGTTCAATATGATGTAAGAAAATCATCGTATCTTTCTCTTCTTTTGCTTTTACAGATAAATTTCTCAATCTTGATAAACTCATCTCTAATTGAGTGAGTTCATGATAATGTGTTGAAAAAAATGTTTGGCACTTGATTTTTTCATGGATATATTCAATCATTCCTTGAGCAAGTGCCATACCATCATACGTTGCCGTTCCACGCCCAATTTCGTCAAATAAAATTAAACTTTTTTCACTTGCATTTGATAAAGCTTCATTAGACTCAACCATTTCAACCATAAACGTCGACTTACCACCACTTAAATCATCTGATGATCCAATTCTCGTAAAAATGGCGTCATATAAAGGCAATTCGGCTTCATCTGCTGGAACAAAACAACCTATTTGTGCCATATATACAATTAAAGCATACATGCGCATATATGTGGACTTACCACTCATATTCGGTCCAGTAATTAAAAAGATTTCGCCTTCATTCATCATGACATCATTTTTAACAAACGTTGTAAAGTGTTCGACAACTGGATGTCTTCCTTGAATGACCTTTACTTGACTTTTATCTGTTAATTTGGGTCTTACAAATCGATATTTTTCACTCTTAATTGATAAATTTAAAAATACATCAATACTTGCGATTCTTTTAGCTAAATTTTGAAGAGAAAAGATATATGCTTTTACTTTTTCGCGTATTTCTAAAAAAAGTTCATACTCTCTTTGAATACTTCTATCTAAGGCATGCAAAATGTCATCTTCTTTAAGTTTTAATTCTGGTGTGATAAACCTTTCACTATTGGCTAAAGTTTGTTTTCTATCATAGCCAAAAGATTCTTTAACTAATAAAGAATTTCCCTTTGATACTTCAATAAAATAACCAAATACTCGGTTATAACCAACTTTTAAGTTTTTAATTCCGGTTTTCTCTCGTTCTTTTTGTTCAAATTCAGTTAACCAAGATTCACCTGATGTTCCAATATGTCTAAGTTCATCTA
>JBAYCS010000197.1:0-2611 GCA_041668625.1 Acholeplasmataceae bacterium
AAAGAAAAGAAAATGGCTCAATTGTTTTGAGACCAGGAATTAGTGGCTATGCTCAAATACATGGTAGAGGAGTGGTGGACCCTGTAACCAAAGGGGAAATGGATGGCTATTATTTTGAACATTTTAGTTTTTGGCTAGATATAAAAATATTCGTTTTAACTGTTTTGTCAGTTTTTGGGTTTAGGAAAAAACAAAAATGAGAATTATGTTTGTTGAGCCTTTTGAGACTACTCTTTTTAGTTTTCGAAAAGAACTTCTAGATGCTTTACTTGAAAGTGGTCACGATATTTTTTTATGTATAAAAAAAACAGAAAGAATAAATAATGAATATAACTCCAGAGTTAAAGAAATTGTTGATGTGGATTTGGATTTAAAGAGCAAAAGTGTTTTTAAAAATATAAGAGTCAAAAATATATATAAAAAAACAATAAGCAGAATAAAACCTGATTTGATTATTTCTTATACAATAAAACCCAACATTTATTGTGGATTATATGCTTAGCATGTGGTTTTGCATAAGTAATTATTTATGGAGGTAATTTATGAAAATCTTGGTAACTGGTGGTGCCGGCTTTATCGGCAGCCACACAATTGTTGAACTCTTGAATCGCAATCATGAAGTGGTTTGCGTTGATAATTTTTGTAATTCAAAAAGAAGTGTTATAAGGGCAATAAAATCAATCACCGGCAAAGAGTTTAAACTTTATGATTGTGACATCTGCGATATGAAGGCGCTTGATTCTATTTTTAAAGAAGAAAATATACAATGTGTTATCCATTTTGCCGCACTAAAATCTGGTGCTGATTCAATTAAAAACCCAGGTTTATACTATTCAAACAATATTACAAGCACGTTTAACGTTGTTACTCTTATGGAAAAATATGGAGTTAAACGTCTTGTCTTTTCTTCTTCTGCAACAGTTTATGGAAATAATAAAAATGTTCCAATAAAAGAAAATGAACCTATTGGCAATGTTATTTCTCCTTATGGAATGACAAAATACTTAGATGAGCTTTATCTCAAAGACAGATCGTCTTCAACCAAAAAATTTAAGGCAATTGCATTTCGATATTTTAACCCAATTGGAGCGCACCCATCTGGTCTTATTGGCGAGGATTCACCGGATGATATTCCAAACAACTTAATGCTATATCTTTTGAAAGTCGCAAATAAGGAACTACCTTATTTAAATATTTTTGGTGATGACTATAATACAAGCGATGGAAGTGGAGTAAGAGATTTCATTCATGTTGTTGATTTAGCTATCGGGCATGTAGATGCTGTAGATTATTTTGATAAAATGAATGATTCGTATTTTGATGTGTTTAATTTAGGCACAGGAACTGGACATACGGTTCTCGAACTTGTTTCGTTGTTTGAAAAAGTGAATGGCGTTAAGGTTCCTTGCAAAATATCAGGGAGACGCCCGGGCGATGTTGAAATTAGTTATGCTTCGGTTGATAAAGCAAAAGAAAAGATGGGTTGGGAATCTAAATATTCCCTAGCTGATTGCTTGGCTGATGCATGGAGATTTAAAATAAACAAAAAATAAAATATAGGATATTTGGTTCATTTTTTGATAATAAATCAAAATAAAGGTTTTTATATTGCTTAGCAATAGTGTCCATAGAGAACTTTTTTCTAGCAATAATGCGAATGGTGTTTTTATCGACAGAATTATAATCATAGTCCTTCATTTTTCCTATTAAACTATTTATATCCCCATAATCAACAAAAAAAGAATATTGTTCAATTGATATAGATTCTGGGCCACCCGCTTTAAAACCAAAAACGGGAGTGCCATTAATCAGGCTTTCAGCAACAACCATACTAAAAGTTTCAACTTTACTTAGTATCAACGTTGCTTTCGCGTTTTTGTAAATCTCATTTAGCAGATTTGGATCTTTAATTTCTCCAGCAAAAATTATATTTTTTGATTTAGTTTCTTTTTTTGTCTCATCGTATACTTTACTTTTAAATGTTTTCTGAAGAACTACATCTCCTTTATATCTTGGATTAGAGATAATGCTTTCATACATTCTGGTTCTAAAGGTTTTAGAAAAGTTTAACGATGCAAAATCTCTTCTAATAAATCTATCAACATCGTGCATCTTTATATTAGACACAAAAAGCATAAATACTGTTCTAATTGCGATAGCTTCAGGTTCATAAATGTAAATTTTATCAAAACTATCTTTTCTATATCCCAATATTGGTCTAACTCTTTTAGAGATATTGCCTGATTCCATTCTTTCGTGAATACCAGACGACACTCTTACAGATTGTTGACGTGATTCTTCCTGCGCTAAAGCGGAATACATTGTAAGCATAAAATCTAGTTTTGAATTAGATGCATATAGTTCATCGGTTTCAAAATAGACTTCAACACCTAGATTTCTTAATTCATATATGGCTTGAAGAGTATTTATTGTGTTTCTACCAAACCTGGACATTTGTTTGACTAAGATAAGATCAATAAGTCCTTCTCGACATTTGTCCATCATGTCTTGGAATTCTTCTCTTTTATCTATAGATGTACCAGATTCAGTATCCGCAAATATTCCTACAAATTCCCATGTGTCCGCGTGTTCTTCTTGAATTATTCTTTTA
>JBAYCS010000198.1:0-2606 GCA_041668625.1 Acholeplasmataceae bacterium
ACCACCGGAAAATTGACCCATGGTCTCTTCCTGTTCTTTATCAATTTGTTTGAGTGCATCATTAACTGCAAGTAATATCGCATCTTGTAACATATCAACTTCATCCGTAATTTCAGGATTAATTTGAACATCAATGACTTGTCTTGTGCCCTGCATTATCACTGTAACACCACTAGCTTTACCAAAAAACTCTTTACGTTCTAAAGCTTCTTGTGCTTCCATCATTTGTTTTTGAATTTTCTTAATTTTATTAATCATATTTGGATTCATAGTTTTACTCCTTGATTGTTATTTTATCCCCAAAATATTCACGAGCAAGTGATATGATTTCAGGTTCTTTTTGTTCTTTTGTTGTTTCGTCACTATACAATTTTAAATCATAAGGTGGAAGTTTAGGTTTTTTTTGCCCTTTTTTCCATAAATCTAGGTAAACCTCTTTAATGACTAACCAATCTGGTTTCAAAATTGCTATGCAATCATCAACAAGATGGGATTTATTATTAAATATTTCTAAAATCATTTTTTTAGTCTCTGGATTCATGATTTCTTTACAGAGTTTTGGATCATCATAGACTAATAGCATGGTATCAGAAACAGCTTCTAATTCTGCTTGAGAAAGCAGATATGCAACCATTTTTAAATGTGGTTTAGGATAATCTTTCAGATACTCCCAACCAGAAAGCAATAAATCTTTTTTGGCTTTATCATTTTGATTTAAAATATTTTCTACTTGCTTAATCGTAACTAAAGGTTTTTTACTTGTTTCAACTGCAATAACAGGTTGTCTCTTGATACTTTCTTTAAGTTCTTGAACTTGTAATTTCAAATCTTCAATCGTTGCATGATAGTCAATGTTTTTTAGTGTCTGGTGTTCCATCATTTTAATTAAAGCTAGTTCAACATAAGCTCTTTTTTGATGAGTCCATTTCATGTCTTGTTGGACTTGGTTCAAAATATCTAAAAAGAAATAAATTTTTTCATAAGAAAATAACGTCGATAACATTTGGTATCTTGGAATTTCAACTTTGGTTGATTTTTCTAGTAATAAGTCGCGAAGAGCTAAAATCAAATCGTTAATGATTCGAGTAATATCTTTCCCTGCAGCTAAAAGATCTTTCAAAATACCCATAGCTACGCCTATCTCTTTATTCGAAATTGCTGTTAATAGTTTGATTAACGATGTTCTAGAGACACTTCCTGAGACTTGGTGAACATCTTCTTCAGTGACTTTCTCATCGGAAAATGAAATAGCTTGGTCTAATAAAGAAATTGCATCACGTAAACCGCCTTCTGCATTCTCAGCAATTGCTAAAATAGCTTCTGGTGTCACTTTGATTTGTTCTTTAACTGCAATCTCATTTAGTTTTTCCATAATGTCTCTTGTTTCAATATTTTTAAAATCAAAACGTTGACATCTTGAAAGAATCGTCGCTGGAACTTTATGAATCTCAGTCGTTGCTAAAATAAAAATGATATGTTTGGGGGGCTCTTCCAATGTTTTAAGCAAGGCATTGAATGCACCTGGAGTTAACATATGTACTTCATCGATGATATAAACTTTATATCTTCCTACGGAAGGCATGTATTTAACTTTATCTCTTAAATCACGAATTTCATCAACGCCATTATTTGATGCAGCATCGATTTCAATAACATCAGGGATATCTCCCTTATCAATACCTTTACAAACATCACAATGATTACACGGTTCTTTAGCAGGTTGATTTAAACAGTTAACCGCTTTAGCAAAGATTTTGGCGATGGATGTTTTTCCGGTTCCCCTAGGACCACTAAAAAGATAAGCATGTGCAATCTTATCATGTAATAATGCATTTTGTAATGTTTTGATTATAACTTTTTGACCTGATACTTCTTTAAATGATTTAGGTCTATAAGCTCGATAGAGTGCAACGTATGCCATGGGGATTCCATCCTTTCCGTATGATTATTATAACATATAATGTTATAAGTTATTTACCTAAACAAAATTTTGAGAAAAGTTCATTGAGTAGTGCATTTTCATATCTTTCGCCTAAGATTTCACTTAAATCATGCCAAGCATCCGTTAGGTCTATAGCGTAAACATCTACAGGCATATCAAGTTCAATTGATTTTAGAACTTGTAACAATGAAGCCCTAGCTTCCTTGACTTTTTGGATGTGTCTAGCATTGGATAAATAGTTAAAATCTCTTTCCTCAATATCTTCTAGAGAGAGCAATTTCAAAATTGCTTTTTCAAGATCTTTAAATCCATCTTTTGTCAGTGCAGAAATAGAAATAACTTCCTCTAAACTAAGTGCTTTTGGAAGATCAGATTTGTTAGCGATGATAATTCGCTTTTTATGTTTAGTAAGTTCTAAAAGCTCTTTATCTTCTTTAGTTAATGCTTTACTTTGGTCTAGGACCAGTAACACCAAAACGGCATCATCAAGCGCTTTCTTGGAACGGTCAACCCCGATTTTTTCAACAACATCTTCGGTATCTCTAATACCAGCGGTATACATTAAATTTAGGGTCACTCCACCAATATTAATGAGTGCTTCAATAGTATCTCTTGTTGTTCCTGCGATATCTGTAACAATTGCTTTTTCTTCATTAATTAGTGC
>JBAYCS010000199.1:0-2604 GCA_041668625.1 Acholeplasmataceae bacterium
ACTTGACAAGATGACTTATGCTGATCTAAAAATTGCAGTCGATCCAGAATTTGAACCTAAAGTGACCATTGAAGAATCTAAAGCATTACTCATTGAAGGTTTGTCGGTTTTAGGTAACGAATATAACCAGATTGCAAGACGTGCATTTGATGAAAGATGGATAGACTTCCCACAAAATCAAGGTAAATCTACTGGTGGTTTTTGCTCATCACCTTACGGAGCATCATCTTACATTCTCATTAATTGGAATGGTCAAATGGATGAGGTAATGGTTTTAGCCCATGAAATAGGGCATGCTGGTCATTTCCAATACGCTAATAAATATCAAAGTATTTTAAATACAAGACCATCAATGTACTTCATTGAAGCACCATCAACCACTAATGAATTATTAATGGCAAATCATTTAATCAAAAACGCGAAATCTGCAAGAGAGAAAACATGGATCAAATCTGTGATGATATCAAGAACGTATTATCATAATTTTGTTACCCATTTATTAGAGGCTGCATTCCAAAGAGAAGTTTACATTCGTGTTGATCAAAAACAACCTCTTTCAGCTAATATTCTTAATAACCTAAAACTTGGTGTTCTCAGAAAATTCTGGGGTGATGCCGTAGAAATTCCCGATTGGGCTGGCTTAACATGGATGAGACAACCTCATTACTTTATGGGCTTATATCCTTATACCTATTCTGCAGGTCTAACTCTTGGAACTAAAGTATCTAAGATGATTGAAAATAGAGACATCAAACCTGAAAATTGGATTGAAGTCTTAAAAGCTGGTGGTACTAAAACACCACTTGAATTAGCTAAAATGGTTGGTGTCGATTTATCAACTGATCATGTATTAACTGAAGTTATTGAAGAAATCTCCAAGATTATTGATGATATCATCGCTGATAAATGATAAATAATCCATTCATAAAAGGATTTGAGATCAACTCAAATCTTTTTTATATAAAAAAAGATATTATTTCATTCTAGAATTAAATATAAGATTATTACGTGATATAATTTAGACGAATTCATGTTTTCATGTATCTATATAGGATTATTATTTTTTTTGATAGAGACAAATTATGGTTTAAAAAACATTGAGCAAATCTTTAGAAGAAAGGTGGAACAAAATGATATTTGATACGAATACACTAAGACTTTTTGTTTCACATATATTTGCGATTTATTTTTTATTACTTTTAATCCCACTTAAAGTTCCCAAAAGAAGAAATGCAATGATAATAATCATCAGCTCAATCGTAATCACATTAATTAATGCATTGATTATTGCTCGACTAGGTTTACCATTTTATATTCGCTTTTATTTTCTAACACTGACATTACCTCACATCTTGCTTTTGTTTCTCTTTTCATCATACAATTTTTCTAAGTCAATATTTGCGGTGCTAACCGTTCAAATGATGGGGAATATTGCCATTGTGAATGGTCTTTTAGCTTCCTATGTTTTTTATGGAGAAAATAATAGCTTAATCGATACTTTAGCTAGAGCAATCACTTATGCAATTTTTCTTCCGATTTTAATTAAATTTATTAAACCTATTTTTACGAAGATGGCAGAAATTCTTACCAATGGTTGGTGGACCTTGAATACAGCACTTTTAGTCTCTTATGTTTTAGCATATTTTATATTATTTGTTCCAGACCCTGTATTTAACAGACCTAACTACTTCATTCATGCATACATTGGTTTATTTCTATCCGTGATTATTTACTTAATCATGTTTTTCCTTTTCTATGAAATTAAAGTAAAAAAAGACACTGAACATGACAAAGAATTATTAAGTTTACAAGTTGATTCATTGGTTTTAGAAACAGCAGAGATTACGACGATAGCCTTCAATGACTCATTGACAGGTGTTAAAAATCGTTACTCATTATTTAGACGAATTGATCAATTGATAGAAACTAAGCAACCATTTCTAGTCGTATTTATGGATTTAGATAATCTGAAAGATATTAATGATAATTATGACCATTCAAGAGGAGACACATATTTAAAAGAGTTTGCTCAAGCCTTAAAAGATGTTATTAAGGGCAAGGGTGAAGTATTCAGATTTGCTGGTGATGAGTTTATTGGATTGTTAACTGAAGATATTGATGTCTTTGACCAAGTGTATTTTAAAATGGAAGTTGCGCATAGAATGCCATCTGATATTCCTTACTATGATATGAGTTTAGGACTTGCTTCATTTCCTAAAGACGGAGTAAGTGCGGATGAACTAATTAACTTAGCTGATCAAGCCATGTATGCTGAAAAAAAACACAAAAAGATTCGAAGATAATTGATATATAATTAAAAAGATTTGAGTGTGACTCAAATTTTTTTTAAATAAATTATGTGTAATGAGTAATCGTTTTATGAGGTGAAGTTATGCAATTGTTTTGGTGGTTCATGCTTATTTTTAGTCTTTTAATTCCTACGGTGATGGTTGTTTTTGGTGTTGTTTTTATGCATAAAACTCCAAAAAAGATCAACACAATTTTTGGATATCGAACGAAAAGATCAATGAAAGATGAAAAATCATGGGTTTATGCACATCATTCTTTCGGTCGCTCACGGGCCCAACGCGGACCCATCATTTC
>JBAYCS010000200.1:0-2593 GCA_041668625.1 Acholeplasmataceae bacterium
CACTTGGTGTAAAGAAAATGGATATTTTTAGATCGTTTGCTATCGAAATCTTTACGATTTCAACGATTTCAACCTTGATTGGATATTTACTTGCTACTTATGCTTTAAATAAACTTCAAGATGGACTATTAGGATCACTTGATTTCTTCTTAGTCACACCACTTACAATTAGTCTTGGTATCCCCTTGCTTTATGCACTTAATTTAGTTGCTGGGCTTTTCCCTGTCTTTGTGTTACTTAGAAAAACACCTGCACAAATACTATCACAATACGATATTTAACAAAAAAGAGCCGATGGCTCTTTTCTTTACATCCATGTCGTTATGTCATCAACTGAAAGTCTTGTTGACTTATGTCCAGTTTCTGCTTTTTTACCAATTGAAACGATTAATACTGGAATATATCTATCCTTATCTAAACCAAGGGCTTCAGCCATCTTTTCATGACGAAAACCACCAATTGGACAGGTATCATATCCATAAGTTCTTGCAACATGCATGAGTTGCATGGCGACTAATCCAGCATCTATGAGACCCACTTTTTCTATACCTTCATTTGATAATGTCGGCACCATATTTGTAATGTTTGTGATTTGCTTGTTTCTAACCTCTATGGGCATTAGACCTCTTTCAACTGCTTGATCAAATATCTTTTCAGCATATTCAAATTTCTTTAAATCTGTGAAAATACAAATCATCGCAGCAGAAGTATCTAATTGTAACTGGTTACCATAGAGCACAGGTCTTAATTTCTCTTTACTATCATTACTTGAAACGATGACAAAGCGCCATGATTGCATATTCATTGAAGATGGAGCTTTTGTTGCATCTTCTAATATTTTTACCATTTCTTCTTGACTAATCTTAATTTGCGAATCGTATTTTCTTATCGATCTACGCGTTGTTAATTTTGACATTTATGTTCACCTCAACCATTCATATTCTAGCATGATAGATCTAAAATCAAAGGTTATTTGCTTATCTAGTTATGTTATAATAGACTCAGAAAAGAGAGGAATAACATGACAACTTTTATATTAATAAGACATGGTGAACCACGCTATGATGAAGTCCTTTCCCGTGGTTATAAAGGCATGGGCTATGAACTTGGAAGACTTACTGATTTAGGTATAAAACAAGCTGAAGAAAGAGCTTTGGATCCAAGACTTAAAAATAGCCAAATCATTATCAGTTCGCCGTATACAAGAGCATTGCAAACTGCATCAATTATTTCAAGACAAACAGGTATTAAACTTGTTGTAGAAAATGATTTACACGAATGGATGCCTGATATGACGCATAACTACCAATTAGAACCTCATACTTCATTTGAAGAATATATAACATATCGTGGAATACCTGAAAGTACGAGGACTTATCCTTGGGAAACGTATGAACACTTGCAGCAAAGAGTTGGTGCAGTCCTAGATCGATATCAAGATTATAATCAAGTCATTGTTGTATGTCACGGAATTGTGATTTCATCGCAAACCCATTTTGATGATGTCATTGAACATTGTGGTGTTAGATTGCTCGTTAGATCATGAATATTAATAAGTTAGAGTCTTGGTTTATAGAGCATAAGAGAAACTTAAATTTTAGAGGACAAAGAAATCCATATTTTATTTGGGTTTCTGAAATTATGCTCCAACAAACGCAAGCTGAAACTGTTGAACCTTATTTTGAAAAATTCATCAAACTTTATCCAAATATTGAATCACTTGCAAATGCCAATTTAGAAGTTTTAAAAAAATGTGTTGAAGGTATTGGATACTATAGACGTTTTAAACTCATGCATGAGGCATCTAAAAAGATAATGGAAGATTATGACGGGATATTTCCAACAACCTATGAAAATGTCATTCAACTTCCAGGTATCGGTAAATACACGGCAGGTGCCATCATGTCTATTGCTTATGATAAACCCTATAGTGCACTTGATGGTAATGTCATGCGTGTACTTAGCAGATATTTAGGTGATGATGGCGATATGCGAAAAGAGAAAGAAAAGAAAAAATTAGACTTATATAATCAAGAGATGATAGAGAAAGCTCATCCCCGAATTTATACAGAAGCAATGATAGAACTAGGAGCACTAATCTGTAGACCGAAACAACCTAAATGCGATTTATGTCCACTTAATGAACATTGTGTCGCTTATCAAAATGATGAGATCACAAAGTACCCATATTTATCGAAACTTAAAAAACAAAAAGTTATATCGTATGTTGTATTTATTCTAGAAGATGACCATTATTATTATTTAAGAAAAAGAACAGAATCACTTCTAGAAGGTATGTATGAATGGCCTCAATTTGAAAAAGAAAGTGTTTATGCAGCACTTGATGAATTAAATGATCTTGGAATAAACGGTGAAATCATGGATCAATTAGGACATTATAAACACGTTTTTTCACATCAAATTTGGGAAATGGATGTTTATCATTTAAGAATGGTAAGTGAAAAATCAAATCAGTATATTAAAATTAAAAAAGAGGAACTTTCAAAATATCCAATGGCAGTTGCTCATCAAAAAATAAAAATCGCTTGACCTAAGGTCAGGCGATTTATTCATGAAATGTTTCTGTGAAAAA
>JBAYCS010000201.1:0-2592 GCA_041668625.1 Acholeplasmataceae bacterium
AAACATATTAAATATAGAAAATGAACATTCGCTTAACCAAGCTTTATCTTACTTGGTTTCTTTTGGTATCATTAAACGATATGAAAATGGTATTTATTATATTCCTAGTGCAAACAATAAATTCTCCCATCTTGCACCATCGATTCATGACATTGTTGAAGCAAAATATCTAGAAAATTGTCAAGGTATTAGAACAGGTGCTTACTTATTGTATAAATATAAATTCACTTCGCAAGTGTCGACTTTCTATGAAATACTTACAAATAACGTCTCTATACATACGAGATCAAAGCAATTATATGACGGCCAAGTATTCATCTCTTATCCGCCATTTGAAGTAAATGAAGCAAATAAACATTACCTTGAATTTCTTGAAATTGTCAAACATATTAAGTACAGTGATTTTGAGATGAGTAAGAATCTATCCATGTTGAACGACTTAATCAAAAGCCTCAATTTAAATAAAGAAAAACTGATTCAATATAGCTATTATTATAATGGTAGAAGGTACAGCAATTATAGAAAGTTCGTGAAGGAGATTTTGAATCATGAAATTGCATCTTGATGACAAATTATTTAAGAACTATATAGCTTTAGCTAGCCAAGAAGAAAAAATTGATGAAGCAATTATATTAAAAGACTATTTTGTTGTATTGGCACTTAAAGAACTCTATAAAAACCAGAAAGATTTGATCTTTATCGGTGGAACATCTTTATCAAAATGTTATCAAATAATTGAAAGGTTTTCTGAAGATATTGATATCGTTGCCACAGCTAAAAGTAGAAAAGCTAAACAGAAGGCGACACATGAAGCAATTGAAAATCTGGTGAATACGTGGTCTTGGAAAACAGAATCATCTAATCCAATCCATTCTGATTTTAAGGAAGTTTATCTCTATTATGACACAGAGCATCAGAGTGAACTAGATCAAAGAGTTAAACTTGAGCTCATTACATTCACGGATCCATTTCCAGTGATTGAAAAAGAAATTACTCCCATCATTTACAAATATTTAGAAGAAGATGAAAAAATAAAATTTGAGATTGACAAAATTAAAGTCTTAACCCAAGAACCTTTTAGAACTTTTGTTGAAAAGATAACACTTGAAAAAGAATTATATAAAGAATTCCTAGAAAAAAAAGCTTCAGACGAATCTCAGGAAAAAAGAGCAAGAGATTTTTATGACATTCACAAGATTTGGCAATTCTATCATAAAAATATGCCTATCACTCAAGGTGATTTTATAGGCATGCTAGACTCAAGAATTAAGCACCGTCGTGAAAGAACAATTATTTCAATTGACACATATAACGATTACTCACTATTAGACATGTTTTTAAAGCGTAATATTCGAATGCAGTTAGAAGAAGCAGATAAGAAAAAACTTTCGATTAGGGATTTGGATTGTGATGACATTGAAACTTCCCTTAAGGAAATAGATGATTTCTTTGTTAAACTTTTAAGATAATGTTAATGATAAAAAAACGCGAAACGAGTAAAATCTAGTTTTCGCGTTTTTACTTCCAAAGAGGAATTTTGTATAAAGATCTATTTGATAATAGTGTTGATAACTTATGCTCCACATCAAAGTAATCTAAGACTTGAGACAAAAATGCAATGTCTTTCTTTTGATACTCTATTAATTTATGAAGTAATAAAAAGATATCTTGATTAAATTGTGTGCAAAAAGATTGAGCTATCGTCAAAAATTGATCCTTATTGATGTGAATGATTTTATCATAGTTACATAAAACATCCATGAATTGAATGTGCAAGGTAGTCAATCCATCAAAATGAACTTCAAGTCGATGAAATGTAGCGATACCATATGTTTTTTTATGTTCTGTTAGATTGCTCGTGTAATAACGATATGTTTTTGGTTTTTGATGGGTGAGTTTGAGTTGATGATATAAAGCTTCACCGATTTCACACCCATATTCATTTGATGAAATCACAAGGGATTTAATTGCAAGTGGTGAAAGAGGAATCATACCGTTTTTTCCTACTTTTGGTAAATAGAAAACTCCTTTAGAAAATCTTATTAAGAAGTTAAATTCTATGAGGCGACTGATTGTTTTAAAATAGTTAACTTCTGAAATGATATCCTGATAATACCTTTCATATAAGGTTCGTGAATCGTAGAGAGTGTTTGGGATTAATAAAGATAGTGATGTTTTTAATATTTCATGTGTGTTCATTGATTTGATTCCTTTCGTTCACTTTATTCTATCAGATATGTTGCTTTATGAAAATCCTCTGTAGATGGTATTCTTGTAAATATTTTATGGATAATTATATATTACTCAAAAACGTAAATTTGTTGTACTCTTGACAAAAGCTCTGCCTTTTTGAAACAAAGAAATCCTTACTGTTGAACATAGTTTATGAGATTTTAAGGATACACTTCCTGTGTCATCCTTATGAAATGGGTGTATTTTCTTATGCATCTCTTACATGGACTTGTGCTCATTATAAAGACGCAAAATGACATAATTGACTTGACTTTTTCCCCAAGGTGTGCCAAAACACATGCGGTCATCTTTTACAACTGTCTGTCTATATGAAATGCATGTATGTGACTATGAAATTGC
>JBAYCS010000202.1:0-2586 GCA_041668625.1 Acholeplasmataceae bacterium
AGACAAAGCATAACCAACTACTTTGTCTTTATGATTTTTAATAGCATCAAAAAAGACTTGAGGGGTTTTTATGTCTGGTTGACCAATGTTTAAATGGTATACTTTTATCCCTCTTGCCTTGGCTTCTATTGCTAAAGGAACAAGTTTACGAATTGGAGACGCTTGCATTTCATTAATACGTTTGGATAGATTCATAGGGTATCCTCCTGTGTAAATTCATTGTAACATTTTAATGTAAATCGTGCAATGGGCTTTGTTTCTAAATCTTTTTAAAATTGGTAAAACGCTTACACGCTTTCTCGTTTTATCTTGATAAAGCGCTAAAATAAGCCGTTTTTATTCGCTTATTTACTATCTTTTTTTGCACGACAATAGTATAATGGTTAAAAAGGGTATGGTGATCTTATGATAGTATTAAATGGTGAAAATTGCACACTCGAAACCTTTATTCAGGTGTCTAGATGGAAAGAAGAAGTTTCTATTGCTTCTAGTAGCAAAACTCGAATTCTCCAGGCACGTGCATATATTGATGAAGTAAATGATTCAGAAACACCAGTATATGGTATCAATACAGGTTTTGGCAAACTATCTGATATGACAATTAATAAGAAAGATACTTCTAAATTGCAGACCAATTTATTGATGAGCCATGCTTGTGGTGTTGGTGAACCTTTAAAAAATGAAGTTGTAAGAGGTATGATGCTTCTTCGTGTCAATGCTTTAATTAAGGGATATAGTGGTATTCGATTAGAAACTTTAGAAAAACTAATTGAATTTTTGAATAAAGATTTAATTCCAGTTGTTTTTGAGAAAGGCTCTTTAGGTGCATCTGGTGATTTAGCACCATTAAGTCATATGAGTTTGCCACTGATTGGACTTGGAGAGGTTTTCTGTAATAATATTCGTATGAGTGCTAAGGTCGGCTTAAAAAAAGCGGGCATTGAACCATTATCTTTTTTAGGAGCTAAAGAAGGACTATGTTTAATTAATGGAACTCAGGCAATGACTTCAATTGGAGCGCATATTTTATACGACAGTTTTGAAGTATTTGAAGCAGCGAGTTATTCATTATCATTAACCATGGAAGCTTTACAGGGGATTATTAATGCGTTTGACCCTAGAGTTCATGAGTTAAGAGGACAACCTGGTCAAATTGAATTTGCAAAAAAAATAACAAATATACTACAAGATAGTAAATTAATAACGCAACAAGGACAGTTAAGAATCCAAGACGCATATTCGATAAGGTGCGCGCCACAAGTTCATGGAGCGATTTTAGATACAATGAATTATGTGAAAAAAATCGTGGAAGCAGAAATGAATGCAGTAACTGATAATCCAATTGTATTTTTTGAAGAAAAAGAAGTGATTAGTGCTGGTAATTTTCATGGAGAGCCTTTGGCTTTTGCTTTTGACTATTTAGGAATTGCGTTATCTGAACTTGCTAATATTTCTGAAAGAAGAATTGAACGTTTGGTGAATTCGTCACTTTCAAATGGGTTACCATCGTTTTTAGTTAAAACACCAGGATTAAATTCTGGTTTTATGATTGTGCAATATTCTGCAGCATCACTAGTTAGTGAAAACAAGGTTTTAGCTCATCCAGCTAGTGTTGATTCTATTCCATCTTCAGCGAATCAAGAAGATCATGTGTCTATGGGTTCGATTTCAGCAAGAAAAGCAGGTTCTATCTTAGACAATGTTCGTAGAGTGATCGCGATGGAACTTTTTTCGGCTTGTCAAGCCTGTGATTTTAGAGGAAAGCATTTACTTGGTGCATCGACTTCTTTAGTCTATCAAGAAATTCGTAAAACCGTGCCTTTTATCGGTAGTGATCAAGTAATGTATCCATACATTCATCAAATTGAAGAGTTATTAACTAACCATCATTTTCTTGATTTAATGAAAAAGGGAGGAATGTTAAATGAATGAAAAAACTTCAATAACACTTAATGATATCTTCCAAAAATGCCCAGATAAGTGTGTGTTTGATTCCAATATAAGAAGAGCACCAAAAAGAGATATGTCGTTAACAAATGATGAAATATTACTTGCCCTTAAAAATGCAATGCGTTATATTCCTAAAAACTGGCAAGAAGAACTTGAAGATGAATTTATTGAAGAACTACTGACAAAGGGTAAGATTTATGGGTACCGTTTTCGACCTAAAACCAGAATCCTTGGAAAACCAATTGATGAATATAAAGGTAGATGTATTGAAGGTAAAGCATTTCAAGTCGTGATTGATAATAATCTTGATTTTGATATTGCTTTATATCCTTATGAACTCGTCACTTATGGCGAAACAGGTAGTGTTTTTCAAAACTGGATGCAGTATCAACTAGTGATGAAATACTTAAGCGTTTTAGAAGATAATCAAACCTTAGTAGTGATGTCTGGACATCCTTTAGGATTGTTTTCATCGCACAAGTTTAGCCCTAGAGTGATTATTACAAACGGGCTTATGATTGGTGAATATGACAACTTAGAATCATTTAACCGTGCTTCTTCGTTAGGTGTTGCTTCCTATGGACAGATGACAGCTGGTGGTTGGATGTATATAGGACCACAAGGCATTGTTCACGG
>JBAYCS010000203.1:0-2573 GCA_041668625.1 Acholeplasmataceae bacterium
ATGTTGTTTATTCTTCTTCTTTGATTCAAACTGAACTCTTAAAATCTAATCATAAAATGTTAAGTCATTATTTAATTGCTAATTTTGATCAAGTTGTTGAGTTACAACAACAAGTGTTAAGTGATTTTTGGAGTCATTCACTTGTTGAAATTGATGGTTCTGAATACATGAATGAAATGATTCAGTACAATATATATCAGTTAAATGCAAATCATTGTGGGTTAGATAAATTTAATATATCTTCAAAAGGATTATCTGGTGAGGGATATGAAGGACATTATTTCTGGGATACAGAAATTTATATGTTTCCCTTCTTCTTACTAACAAATCCTAAAAAGGCAGCTTCACTCATTAAGAATCGTTATATTCACTTAAAAGAAGCGAAAATTGAGGCATTAAAATTAGGAGTCATAAAAGGTGCTAAAATCCCTTGGCGAACTATTAAGGGCAATGAATTAAGCCCATATTATCCTGCAGGTAGTGCTCAGTTTCATATTAACAGCGATGTAGCTTATACCGTGATTAAATATTTTGAAGCAACGAAAGATATAAATTTTATGATTCAATATGGATTTGAATTATTGATTGAGACTGGTCGATTTTTGCTTGAGGCAGGTAATTTTGAAAACAAAGAGTTTCATATCAATACTGTGACAGGGCCAGATGAATATAGTGCAATAGTCAATGACAATTATTATACAAATGCCATGGCAAAGTATCAGTTTGAAAAAATCGCAGAATATTACAAAACGTTTCATAACGAACTGAATGAAGTGCTTCGAAAACTATACGTAAACAAGAATGAAATTGATCAGTTTGTACTTGCAAGTAAACAGATGGTATTTATATTTGATGAAAAGTTAGAAATTTATGCTCAGGATGCACAGTTTCTTAAAAAGCCTATACTAGACTTGAAAACTATCCCTAAAGAAAACTTCCCACTTCTTCTTCATTATCATCCACTGTTTATATATAGACACCAAGTTCTTAAACAGGCTGATACGCTTCTTGCTATGCAGTTACTAAACTATAAAAATATGAAAATATTAAAGAACACCTTTGATTACTATTTACCACTTACTACACACGATTCATCCCTATCAAAATGTATATATAGTATCATTGCCGCAAAACTGGGTGACTCCAAACTGGCTTTTGAATATCTCCTTGATGTTTTAAAAATCGATTTTGAGAATTCTCATAACAATACTCATCATGGTCTCCATATAGCAAATCTTGGAGGTTCATATCTTGCGATTGTATATGGTTTTCTCGGTTTAGAAATCACTAACAACTACTTCTTTCTTCATCCAGTTTTGCCTAATGAAATCAACGGGTATACAATAAATATTATTATTCAAGATTCAAAAGTTTGCATCAAGGTTTCTAAACAGGGTGTTGATATCACTGTTGATAAACCGATTAATATTGGTATTTACAATGAGATTGTTTCAATTAAAACAATCTACCATTGTGGATTATATTGATTCAAAAGACTAAAAAAATAAAATAGGAGGAAACAAATGAAAAAATTATTATTAGTTTTAGTCGCATTAGTTTCAGTTATTACAGTAGTAAGTTGTAACAAAGCAGAAGCACCTACGTTAACCATCTTTCAAAACAAAGTTGAAATTGGCGAAGCGTTAACGGCTTATGCAGAAGCTTGGGGATTAGCAAATGATGTTAAAGTCGAAGTTGTAACATGCGGTGGAGACTCATGTGCATACGGAGATCAAATCTTAGCTGAATTCCAAAAAGATATTCAACCAGACATCTTCGTAATTGAAGGAATGGGCGGATACAACGATTATCAAGATTATATTTTATCTCAAGATGGCGCAGCTTGGTTAGCCGACACTGATTTAGCTTTTAAAGTTGACGGTGTTGTTTATGGATTCCCAGTTGCAGTTGAAGGTTGGGGACTTGCTTATAACTTAGAAATCCTAACAGCTGCTGGAGTAAATCCTGCTAGCTTAACTTCAATTGGTGCATATCGCACTGCTTTCGCTGCTATTCAAGCTTATTATGATGCAAACAGTATGGCAGACTATTCAGTAGTATCAATGGCTGCTGGCGATGGTATGACTTGGGTAACTGGACTTCATAACTTTAATGGTTACTTATCAACAGGTTTAGCTTATGATGATTCATCAGTTATCGATGACCTAAACAATGGTGTCGCTAACGACACAAGACTTGCTGGACTAGCTGATTGGGTAGAATTATTATTCCAATATGCAGACCAAACAGTCTTACTTCAAGGCACTTATGACACACAAGTTCAATTATTTGATAGTGGTCATGCTGCTTTTATTCATCAAGGTAACTGGATTGATCCAAACTTAGATGAAGCTACATTTGAAATGGGTTATGCTCCTCATGCAACAGTTGCTGGAACAGTTGACTCAATTTTCGTAAGTGCTCCTTCATATTATGTAATTAACACTAATTCAGACGCTATTACTGAAGCTAAAGCATTCTTAGATGATTTAGCATTAACTACAGCTGGTGCTGAATATATGGTTAATGAAGCAAAAATGGTTCCTGCATTCAAATCTATCACTTTACAACCA
>JBAYCS010000204.1:0-2565 GCA_041668625.1 Acholeplasmataceae bacterium
AAATCTAATTCGCGTAAGTAGATATATAAGAAAGTAATACGTTGAACCGATAGCTATTAGCAATAATAACAATAAAATTTTTGGCAAAAAATAATAACCAAAAAGCATAGAAGAATAACTTAAAACCAAAATACAAATTGTCAATATTTCTGAAATCGGAAAATATATAAAGGCAAATATTTTATTCTCTTTCAAACAAATTTTGGCAATCAACATGAATATCAAATTATAAATAATAACCATTTGAACCAATGCAAATGTGATTATCATCAACATTGAAGGAATTCCAGAACCAATATCTATAAAATCAAAATTATTCTCTAAAAAATTTGACCAAATTATGTTTGATATGAGTAATATAATCAGTGCAATTGTTGTTGATTTAAAAGATTTTTGTTTTATTTTAGTCAAACTTTCAGGTTTCAGCTCTTTTTCGACTTCTTTAAATCTATTGAAAATAAGCAAAATTAATACTGTTAAATACAACCAGTAAGAATATTCGATATTTTTAAAGATAACTGGCATTAATGAAGGTCCATATGATTTTGTAAATATACCATAATTTACAGTTATTGATAGATTTTCAACACAAGATGTACTTCTGCAACGAGTATATAAAAATGCATAAATGTAAATAGTACAAGCTACCACGACAAGAAAATAACTCAATATAGATGTCCAAATATTCCCTTTCCTTTTAAATAAAAAATGTAGTGAGGCTAACATTAATGATATCAAAGTAACTGTATGAAGGTATAATTCAAAACGATCTTGAATCCACCAATTTTGGAAGCCGAGAATGTTTAGATTCAAAAAAATGTACAAGACTATTATTATTACTATGGCTCCAAATATGGAGAATAAACTCTTCAAAAATCTCATCAACATTTGTTTGCGTTCCTTTCTAGCTTTGGAAGGATTCTTATGTAAATCATAATTCCAAATAAACCAATAATTGATTGTGCCATTTTATACATTTGAAATATACTAATGCAATAATAGAACTATATCACAATAATATTCAATATACAATATTCCACGAAAAAAGACTAGCAAATATCTGCTAATCTTAGCGCCTATAATGGTAGCCCGTACGGGGTTCGAACCCGTGGGTGTCGCCTTGAGAGGGCGATGAGTTAACCGTTTCTCCAACGGGCCAATTAGACTAGTCTTATAGAAGACTAATCACTTTATGTAATCTTGAGATTACTTTTTCTTTTCCAAGAATTTTTAATACGTAGTAAAAATTGGGAGTTGATTTTTTAGTAGAAACACTAATTCGAATAATTTCCGCAAAATCACCAACGTGTCCTTTATACAACTCTGGGTTCTTCTTATACTCTTTCGATTTAGGAGTATAGTTTAAAGACGAAGCAATCGTTTTTAAATTCCCAAACCAATCTTCTTCATTTAAATCTAATCCATTATTTTTTATAAATAACTCTAAGACATCAATAATGTCTTGATGAGAAAAACGTTCGTTAAAAGGTAGCGTTTCTTTTAATAATAATTCGTATTTAGAATCATACATAAAATTGATAATAGGGAATATATCACTATATTTTTCATAGTCTTTCCTTGGCTTTTCACCACCGCGCTCGATATCTAATATAGATTCGAAATATGGAATATTAGAACCAACTACTTGAAAGAAATCTAAATCAAATATTCTAGCCCAATCAAGTGCTTTTTTTGCAATCAAAGGTGCAGACATATTTCCAAGTGTTTCTTTGCAGATAGATTTAATTTTTTCGAGATCAAACAAGCCACCATCTAAACTCATCTTGTCAAAAGTTAAATTAAAATCAAAAAT
Organism: Acholeplasmataceae bacterium; assembly: GCA_041668625.1. Taxonomy (GTDB): domain Bacteria; phylum Bacillota_I; class Bacilli_A; order Acholeplasmatales; family Acholeplasmataceae; genus UBA6181. The sequence goes on from JBAYCS010000204.1 coordinate 1,814, forward strand.
ATTGGCAAAAGGATTTTGAATTCTCCACTCTTCAAAGTTTGTATTTGCAATGGTCATTAAGTATTCTAAGAACCCTTCAATAGGATATCCCTTTTCTAAAAAATATTTGACGCTAGCTTCTTCATCTTTTCGTTTTGATAATTTTCTTCTTTTACCATCATCCATTTTCATGATGACAGGTAAATGAGCATATTTTGGTCTAGTCCAATCCATAGCATCAAATAATTGTAAATGAATAGGAACTGAAGACATCCATTCTTCACCCCTAGTTACATGTGTTGTTCTCATAAAATGGTCATCAACTAAATGGGCAAAATGATATGTTGGAAGTTTATCGCCTTTCATAATGACTAAATCTTGTACATTTTGAGGAAACTCAATATGTCCACGAATTTCGTCATCAAAGCCTATTTTTTCTAGTTCATTTCCCATAGACTTAAACCTGATAACATAAGATTCGCCATTTTTTATCTTTTGAATCATTTCTTCAACTGATAACTTATGACACTTTGCATATTCTCCATAGTATCCAGGATTCACTTTTAATGATTCTTGCTTCTTTCTTATTTCATCTAATTCTTCATGCGTACAAAAACAAGGATATGCAAGATCATTTTCAATCATGTATTTAATAACAATATCATAAATCCATTTTCTTTCGCTTTGTACATATGGACCGTATAAACCACCTGTAACAAAACTTTCATCTGGATTAATGCCGAAAATATTTAACTCTGTTAATACTTCATCCC
>JBAYCS010000205.1:0-2526 GCA_041668625.1 Acholeplasmataceae bacterium
GGGTTTGTTAACCTTAGACAAACGACTCCAAAAGTGCATCCTAAAATTTTAAGAAGAATAACCGATTATTTCAAGAATCCTGAATCTGAACTTTCATTGAATCCTTCTTTTGAATTCACAAACATACCTGAAGCCCATAATTGCGTAAAACCATACTTCATTAAGGAAAATGGACATATTTTTAATGAACTACAATTATTTAATAGAAATAGCCTTGTAGTACCAGTAGATGAAGAACATATGTATTTTGCTGCAATGAATAGCAAAAAGTGCAAGTTAACACCTTTAGGGCAATACTACTGGCATTTAGTTGAGGGAGGAATCATATAATGGCAGAATATAATCTATTTATAAGCCACTCATGGAATTACTCTGATGCATATGAGAAACTTTGTTTATTGTTAGATAAAGCTAATTATTTTAAGTATAAGAACTACTCTATACCAAAAGATGATCCATTTATTATTCTTGCAAAAACAGAAACAAGATACAGAATAGCTTTGAAATCCAAAATTATGGATCAAATGAAGTATGCAAGTGTTGTCTTAATAATGGCCGGAGTATATGCGTCATATAGTGACTCAATTAATCTAGAAATTGAAGTTGCTCTAGAATTAGAAAAACCCATTCTTGCTATAGAACCATGGGGATCAGAAAAAACATCAAAAATTGTTAAAGAAAAAGCTACCAAAATTGTATCATGGAGCACCTCGTCTATTGTTGATGCTATCAGAGAAATTTCCATATAGGTGACCAATTATGCAAAAGAAGAGAGTGTATATTTGTTTTGATTATGATAATGATAAGGATATTAAGGGTTCGCTGGTCGCACAATCAAAACTTAAGGATTCACCATTTGAAATAGTTGATATGTCAATTAAGGAAGCAATAGATGAAAAATGGAAAGCTACAGCAAGAGCAAGAATCAAGTCTTGTGATTTAGTTATTGTATTATGTGGTAGACATACCTCTAGTGCTGTAGGTGTTTCTGCTGAATTAACGATTACTCAAGAAGAACTAGTGCAGTATTTTTTGCTCTGCGGAAAAAAAGATGGTAAGGTAGAAAAACCGCTTAACGCTAAGAAAACTGATGTTATCTATCCTTGGTCTTGGACCAAATTAAAACTGTTGATTAACAAAACTAGAAAATGAATTTAGATAAGGATGCAATTTATGACAAAACTTAACGAATTACTAAGAATCGAAACTGATGAAATTCAAAATGCTTTTTCCAAAGCTTCAATTGAAGGTAGAGGGACACCACAAGAAGTAGCAGATAGAAGAGAAGGATTTGTGAAGTCAATATTAGAAAAGTATTTTCCATTTCCAAATCGAATTGCTAAAGGTAATATTATTGACAGTTACGGCAATGAATCACCTTCTTTTGATATAGTAATGCTGAATTCAATACACCCCAATACAATATCAAAAGAATCAGAACGTCATTCAGTCATTTTAGCTGATGGTGTGGATTTTGTTGTTGATGTTAAAGGTAACCTTATGAATGATGAACTTACTAGATCATTGAATCAAATCATAAAATTAAAGCAAATAAAAAGAGTTTATGACTTTAAAATGTATTCTAAACCAAGTGATAAAGGATTAAATACACTAAAGACTATTCCAGTAATTTTATATGCAGCAAGTACATACAACGATGCTTCGGATTTGGTTGAAAAAATTGTAGAGCACTATGTTACTAATAATATTCAAAGGAATGATCAGTTTGACTGTATAATTATAAACGGTAAATATGCAATTTTTAATCAGTATGACTTTTGTTATAGTAGCGGTAAAGAAATAGATAGACACATAGGAGTGTTTAATTATGAGAATTCGTTGGAATTCTTGATGAAATATATTAGCGATTTACCCAAAGCCACACCTGACTTGATAGAGTCTGTTATATCAAGATATTTAAAATGGAATAATGATCTATATGAAACCTATGAAGAGTTAAATGAAAAATTGGTTTTAGCAAAAGTTTAATGTGCAACTAAATGTTACTGTGAACAAGCAACTAAATTGTTTCAGTAGCTAAGAATCTTCCAGTTACACACTTTTCTATACAAATCCCAGAATATCCCCATTTAAACCCATTAGTCCACTAGTGGGTTCTTTTTGTGCAAAGTGTTGCATTCTTTTCTCACCTAGCATTGTGTTGCACATATGGCATTTTTATGCTTTTATGAAAAAATGTCCTCATATGTCCTCATATGTCCTCGATATTCTCATATTTAGCGATTTCAAATGTATCTAAATCATTGATATTTATAGTCATTAGCTTAAATAAATAGAAACCAGAATGCAACACTTTGCTAGGGGTCGGTCATTTTAACTGATGTTTATTCTAGGTCTATGGTTATGAAATCTGAATTGACAGACAAAAACGTCAATATTGTAGAATAAACACTTTTGTTATTCTATGATAATTAAATAAAGTAGAATAAGATAGTTGCCAATGGTAGGTGAAATATCATTTGCTCTCTTTATAGAGTTTTCTATTATTGTATAATTGACAAAATA
>JBAYCS010000206.1:0-2513 GCA_041668625.1 Acholeplasmataceae bacterium
ATGATGAAAACAAAATCATATATCTTGCTGTTAATTCTTTCATGTTGCTAGTCTTAAGCGTATCGCGCAAGTTAGCATAAACCATCTCTGTAAATTCATTCTCACTAAAGAATGTCTTCACAATATTTAGATCAAATGATGTCTTGGTCTAAGAAAAACAAAGTCACGATGTTCATTTTCGAAGCTTTTGATGAACCTTGGAAAGGTGGACAAAATCCAGACGAACCAGAAAAACATTGGGGTATTTATGACGTCCATAGAAAACCAAAACTCTGGAAGAGATAAAAAATGAGGCGAGTAGAAAACCTACTAGTCTCTTTTTTTATACCAATCATGATTGAATGATGATTATTATGGTAACGTCTCATATTTTTTTACTTTTTCAAGTTCGTTATCCCATTGTCCTCTTTCGTCATAGAAAATATGACCTTGCGGTTTCATGAATAGATCAGTATCAAGACTACCAGCTGGTACGACTAATAAAGTATCATTTAATTATGATGGCGATGATAAACCTGTCTTATCAGATGTAACCACCACATTTGAAGCTCAAAAAAGTTATGCCATAGTGGGTGCTTCAGGAAGTGGTAAATCAACACTGCTTCATCTTTTAATGGCAAGCACACATGATTATGAAGGTAACATCCTTTATGATAACCACGAAATCAAAGACATTAGTACAGAATCGCTTTATGATATTACATCACTTGTTCAACAAAATGTTTTTGTCTTTAACAGTTCTATTCGTGATAATATAACATTGTTTAGAGATTTTGATGAACAAGAGATTAATGAAGCCATAGAACTATCTGGATTATCTAGTTTAATTGCTGAAAGAGGATCTGATTATTTATGTGGTGAAAATGGCATAGGATTTTCGGGTGGTGAAAGACAAAGAATTTCTATTGCGCGTGCACTATTAAGAAAAACACCTCCATACTTATTTTAGTATAGAAGTGTCTTTTTTTTAAGTGTCCACTAAATGGGGTTCACTATATTCATCTTGTGTCTTTTCGATTCATTATGCTTGTTCTTTTTGTAAGGCTAATATTTCATCAATAACTTTATTCGCATCACAAATAAAACTCATATGTGCTATGTTAAATATCGGTGCTTGAGGGTCGTTGTTGACTGCAACCACTAATTCTGATTGATCCATACCCGCTAAGTGCTGAACAGCCCCACTAATACCTAATGCAATATATCCTTTAGGTCTAATCGTTTGTCCTGTTTGTCCAACTAAACGTGATTTTGAAGTAATTCTAGCATCGACTACTGCTCTTGATGCAGCTACTTCAACATGTAAATTTTCTGCAATGTTTAATAAATCATTAAACTTTGTTTGTACACCTCTACCAGCTGCAATAACAAATGGTGCTTTATCTAGTTCAACCTTTTCGTTTTCATTAGGTTGAATCGATAAAATTTCTACAGGTGATAGTGTTTGTTTATACATGTTTATAGGTGTGACATTAAACGCTTTTGAAGGATGTGAGCAAATGGAAAAGACACCAGGTCTAACAGTTGCCATTTGAGGCTTAAATTGTGTACATAATATAGTAGCAAATATATTACCACCTAATGCAGGTCTAGTTGCTTCAAGTAATAAACTTCCTTCATTCATCGAAAATGCTAAGATGGTCGCATCCGCAGTTAAACCTGTATGAAGTCTTGCTGATACGCGAGGAGCAAAATCTCTACCAATCAAAGTTGAACCAATCAAGAAAGCATCATATGGATGTTCTTTTAAAAATTGAATGACCTGATTTGTATAGTAATGGGTATCATAATATTTAAGTGATGAATCACATATCATAAATAAGTTTGAAGTGCCTATGTTTTTAACTTGATGAATGTCATCTTCTGATAGTTTTTCACCAATATATAAAGCATCTACTTCTACATCATTTAAAGACGCTGTTTGTGTCATGACTTCTGAAAGGAGTTCTAATCCTACAGGATGTAGGCCTTCTGATTTGTTTTCAAGAAATATAAGTATTTTATGCATCATAATCCTCCTATTTCACCAATGAGAGAATTCTCATGGCTGCTTCCTTCGGTGTGATTTCAATAGGACTTGATCTTTTTATCACTTCTTTTGTATAGGTCTTTTTCACACGTGTTGGTGAACCTTTTAAACCAATTTCTGTTTCATTGATTTCTAGATCATTTAAAGAAATCATGTGAATAGGCTTTTCTTCAATATCCATTGCTAAATCGGCTCTCATTAAACGTGCCGTATTCATGGATTTAAGGGTTGTAATTAAACATGGTAGTTTGACAGACAATAGATGTGTATCATCTTCATATTTTTTCTCAACGATTAATTTTTGATCTTTTACTTCAATTATTTTTGAGACATGTGTCACTTGTGCCAAATTTAAGAATTCAGCAATTTGTGGGCCAACCTGTGCGGTATCACCATCAATAGCTTGATAACCTGCAATAATTAAGTCATATGGTAGTGTTTTAATCATGCTTGATAAGATGTTGGATGTAGCCCATGTATCTGA
>JBAYCS010000207.1:0-2502 GCA_041668625.1 Acholeplasmataceae bacterium
AAAATCAAATATGAAAAATTATATGATTTATCATATATCTTGATTGGTCTTATGCTATAATGTTTATGTAAGCGCTTTTAGAAAATTGAAAGGAGATTATGATGAGCGATTTCAAAGTTTTTGACTACATGTCAAAACATCAGTACGAGCAAGTCGTATATTTTTATGACAGAACAACAGGTTTAAAGGGAATTACTTGTATTCACAACACCACGTTAGGACCAGCCCTTGGTGGTACTAGACTGTGGAATTATGCAAGCGAAGAAGAGGCAGTCATTGACTGTTTAAGACTTGCAAGAGGTATGAGTTATAAGGCAGCTGCAGCCGGTTTAAATTTAGGCGGTGGTAAAACAGTCCTTATTGGTGATCCAGATAAAGTGAAGAGTGAAGGTTACTTCCGTGCACTTGGACGCTATGTACAAAGTCTTAATGGCCGATATATTACAGCTGAAGATGTGAATACAGGCACAAAAGACATGGATTTTGTAAGTATGGAAACGGATTATGTGGTAGGTTTAGAAGGCAAATCAGGAAACCCATCACCAAAAACTGCACTCGGTGCGTTTCATGGTATCCGTTCAGCACTCATGCATAAGCATGGTGATGATACGATTAGTAAATATACTTATGCAATTCAAGGTACAGGTCAAACTGGTTACTATTTAACTAAACTATTATTAGAACATGGCGCTAAGAAGGTTTATTTCTCAGAAATTAACCAAAAATATATTGATCGGATGAAAAAAGAACATCCACAAGTTGAATTTGTTGCACCTAAAGACTATTGGAAGCTAGATGTTGATGTTTTAGCACCATGTGCACTTGGTGGCATGTTAAATGATGAAACAATTCCTCAAATTAAAGCTAGTATTATTGCAGGTACTGCAAATAATGTGCTTTTAGATGAAGATATTCATGGTAACATGTTAAAGGATAAAGGCATTTTATATGCTCCAGACTTTGTCATTAATGCTGGCGGTTTAATTAACGTATATCATGAATTAAAAGAATATAATGAAGGTCGCGCTATTCGTGATATCGAAAAGATTTATGACCGTTTACTAGAAATTTACAAGATTGCAGAACGTGAAAATATCAATACGAACCAAGCAGCTAAAGTGTTTGCTAAAAACCGTATTGAATGTATGAAAAATATCCACGATAACTACATTAAAAGATAGGGAGTGATTTAGTGAAAAAGGGCAAGTTAACATTTGCTGATGAATCATGTAAGGGCTGTGAGCTCTGTACATCATTCTGCCCAGTCAACATTTTATATCTTGATAAAGATAGAATGAACTCTAATGGTTATCGCTTAATCTCTGTCACTGATATGGACAAATGTATCGCATGTGCACAATGTGCCATTGTATGTCCAGATTCTGTGATTACAGTGGAGGCGATTGACTGATGGCAAAAGTATTAATGAAAGGAAACCAAGCCATAGCATTAGCAGCAGTAAATGCAGGACTAGATGCGTTCTTCGGTTATCCGATTACACCTCAAAATGAAGTACCCGAATATTTATCGAAGTATTTAACTGAACGAGGAAAAATTTTCGTTCAAGCTGAATCTGAAGTTGCTGCCATCAATATGGTTTATGGCGCTGCAGGTGCAGGAGCAAGAGTGATGACTTCATCCTCTTCAGTAGGGATTGCGTTAAAACAAGAAGGTATTAGTTATATTGCTGGTGCAGAATTACCAGCACTGATTGTATCTGTCATGAGAGCGGGTCCTGGCTTAGGCGGTATTTCGCCTTCACAAGCCGATTATTTCCAAGCCACTCGTGGTGGCGGAAATGGAGACTACCGTGTGGTTGTTTTAGCACCAGAATCCATTCAAGAAACAGTTGATTTAATTAAGCAAGGTTTTGATATTGCAGACCAATATAGAAATCCAGTCATGATTTTAGTCGACGGACTCATTGGTCAAATGATGGAGTCTGTTGATATGGATAAACCAGTTAAAAAACGTCATTTAGAACCTAAAACCTATGCAACCACTGGAACAAGAAATCATGAAGGTCGAAATATTATTAACTCACTGGGCTTAGATCCTTACTATTTAGAACAACATAATTATCATCTTCGTGATAAATATAATGAAATCATTAAGCATGAAACACAAGTTGAACTTATCAATATGGAGAAAGCAGATTATGTCATTGTAGCTTATGGTACGATGGCACGTATTTCACGCTCAGCGATTGAAACATTAAAAGAAAAAGGTATTAATGTTGGCATGATTCGACCCATTTCTTTATGGCCATATCCAAAGAAAGCTTTTGATTTAATACCAAAAGATGTCAAAGGTATTTTAGTCACAGAAATGAGTATGGGACAAATGCTTGATGATGTGATGATTTCTAATAAAGGTCGTCATAAGATTGCATTCTTTGGCCGTCCTGGTGGAATTGTACCTGAACCAGAAGAAATCGTTGATGCAATCTTAAATTATGAAAAATGGGTGGTGGAAGAATGATTAAGTATGAGAGATCAAAAG